>JBKPQV010000825.1:0-6625 GCA_046734235.1 Acidobacteriota bacterium | reverse complement strand
CCTGGGTAGGAGTGGCTATTATGAGCGTCCTGAAAGGACGCGAGCCGGCGCCGGTTTCCAAATCCGAACCATGGTATTTATCAATTAGAAGGGTTTATCGCTGCAACTGAGCGTGCATTAATTTGCTCGCGCCCTTTCAGGACGCGTACACGACCCCCCTTCGACCCAGGGTTCCGCTTCGCTTCACCCTGGGCTTCATGCTTAGGCCGCTCCGCGGCAAAGACTTTTGCAAGGTGCTCAGTAGCTTGTCGGGTCACCAAGAACTTTTCGAGCGACCCTTGTGAAACGACAAGCTAAAGCATATCGGACACATTAGATTCAGAACACGCCAAACCAAAAACGAGGAACACGATGCGAACATACCTGGCCGTAGTGCTAATGAGTATTTTTGCAGGAAATACCTTCTTTTTAAGCACAACTAAGCCACAATCTACTCCTGACTACAAAAACCCTTCACTGCCCATCGACAAACGTGTCGACGATCTAGTCTCGCGTATGACTCTTGAGGAAAAGGTCTCGCAGATGATGAATGGTGCGGCTGCCATCGAACGTTTGGGTATTCCCGATTATGAGTGGTGGAATGAAGGACTTCATGGGGTAGCCCGTGCCGGTTACGCGACGGTTTTTCCTCAAGCTATTGGCCTAGCGGCCACCTGGAATACTGACCTGATGTATGAGGTAGCTAACGTCATCTCAACCGAAGCACGTGCCAAGTACAACGACTTCAACAGTCGTGGCGATCACGGCCGGTACAAGGGTCTCACGTTCTGGAGTCCAAACATCAATATATTTCGCGACCCACGTTGGGGTCGCGGGCAGGAAACTTATGGCGAAGATCCGTACCTCACTGCGCGTATGGGCGTTTCATTTGTCAAAGGATTGCAGGGTAACGACCCTAAGTATTTGAAAGTCGTTGCTACTCCAAAACATTACGCCGTTCACAGTGGTCCGGAGCCCGAACGACATAGCTTTGACGCTACTGCCAGTCAGCGCGATATGCGCGAAACATACTTGCCGGCCTTCCGTGCCACCATTGTTGAAGCGGGTGCGCAATCTGTCATGTGCGCATATAACCGCACCAACACTGAACCTTGCTGCACAAACAAACAGTTGAATGACATCTTGAGAAAAGAATGGAACTTCGGAGGCTATATCGTCTCGGATTGTGGTGCGATTGATGATATCTACCTACGCCACAAATATGTAAAGACCGAAGGTGAAGCCTCAGCAATGGCGGTTAAAGCAGGTACTGATCTCACTTGCGGTCGTGAATATCGCTCGCTTGTCCAGGCAGTTAAAGACGGCCTGATTTCTGAATCCGATATCAATGTTGCGGTGAAGCGTCTAATGAGAGCACGCTTCCAACTTGGCATGTTTGATCCACCGGAAATGGTTCCGTTCTCCAGGATCACAATGGCCGAAAATGCCTCACCAGCGCATCGCGCATTGTCACTTAGAGCGTCACGTGAATCGATTGTGCTACTCAAGAATCAAAACAACACTCTGCCGCTCAAAAAAGATCTGAAGTCCATCGCGGTGATTGGACCACTCGCGGACAATCTCGGTGTGTTATTGGGTAACTATAACGGTCAACCGACGAAGTGGGTCACACCACTGGCCGGTATTCAGGCGAAAGTTGGCGGCGCAACTAAAGTATTGTATTCGCCCGGGCTTTTTGCGCCTGGGGTCATGGTTGAGCCTGTGCCAACCAGCGCACTAGGCAGTGGATTTCGCGCGGAGTACTTTAACAATCGAGAACTAAAAGGTGAACCCGCGCTGGTTCGAACGGATGCCCAAATAAATTTCGAGTGGGGCGCAATGAGTCCGGCGCAAGGTGTGCCTCAGGACAACTTTTCGATTCGCTGGTCAGGAAAGTTGCAAGCCCCAGAGACGGGCAAGTACACGATCGGGTTTGCCGGAAATGGTGGCATGAAGCTGGTGGTAGATGGTCAGACTATCGCTGAGGAATTAACCAATCGCCGCACTCGCACTGTTAATAAGGAGATCGATTTACAAGCAGGACGAACTTACGATCTTCGCATAGAGTACTTTGAGAACAACAATCAGTTTGCAGCTGCGAAGTTGAACTGGGCACCACCAAGCGGTGACAAGAGCCTCCGAGAAGATGCGCTGAAAAAGAGTCGTGAAGCCGATGCAGTAGTGATGGTGTTAGGCATAACACCGTCGGTAGAAGGCGAAGAAATGGACGTGAAAGTTGAAGGCTTTCGAGGTGGCGACCGCACTGAAATTACGCTGCCAAAGCCACAGGAAGACTTTCTCAAAGAGGTTCAAGCCTTAGGAAAACCCGTCGTGCTGGTCGTACTCGGTGGTAGTGCGTTGGCGGTTAATTGGGCCAATGAAAATGTTCCAGCAATTCTCGACGCATGGTATCCGGGTGAAGAAGGCGGAACCGCAATCGCAGACGTGCTATTCGGCGACTACAACCCGGCGGGTCGGTTGCCTGTTACGTTCTACAAATCTGTCTCTCAGTTACCGGCCTTTACTGACTACAGTATGCAGGGTCGCACGTACCGTTATTTCAAAGACACACCGCTCTATCCATTTGGATTCGGATTGAGTTACTCAAGCTTCAATTACAGCGGACTAAAACTGTCAAAACAAATTCGCAGTAACGAAAGCCAGAATATTAGTGTTGACGTAACGAACACCAGTTCACGTGCTGGTGACGAAGTGGTGCAGCTATACGTGACGGACGTCGCCGCAACCTATCCTGTACCAATTCGATCTCTGGCGGGCATCAAGCGCGTATCACTCAAGCCAGGTGAAAAACAGACCGTCACATTCACGATTAGTTCTGATCAAATGTCGGTGACTGACGACACTGGCAAGCGCTTCGTAGAACCGGGAGAATTCCTGATCAGCGTGGGGGGCAAGCAACCTGGATTTACGGGCAGTGCAGATGCTAAAACGACCTCAGTAGTATCGGCGAAGTTTGTAGTGAAGTGAGAATAGGACCAGGGGGACAATAGGGCGAATAGGAATAGGACCTATAAGACCTATCTGACCTATATATTGGTCCCATTGGTCCCATTGGTCCCCATTGGTCCTATTGGTCCTAAAGTGGAAGCCTCAATTTCGCTTCACACCCTCGCATTTGTCGTCTGTTCTCCAACGTCAGGGTTCCTCCGTGTGCTTCAGCGATCTGCCGCGAAAGCACTAATCCAATCCCCGATCCAGCAGCCTTCGTTGTAAAGAATGGGACGAATAAGTTTGCTGTATTTGCCAGCCCTGGGCCGTCGTCACTAATCCATACTTCCACCTGGCCGTTCTTCTGACGCCACCCGACTTCAACGCCGCCTTTAGTCTCCATTGAGGCATCAACAGCATTGCGTACAAGATTGATCAGCAACTGTTCCAACTGAACGTCGTCGCCTTGTACTTCAAGCTCTGGACCAGCTACTACTTTTACCGGGAGTCGCGTTTCCAAACTCGCAACGCGCGAAACTAACATCCCAATATCCATAGGCTCAAGCCTCGGCGGTGGTAAGCGCGCGAGCTTTGAGTACGATTCTACGAATCGTGCCAACGAATCCGCACGTGACGAGATTACGGCCAAGCCGCGTTGCATATCCTCACGCCAATCAGTCGGCTCCGGTTTTCTTCCCATTAAATCAGCCAGACTACCCGCTACAGACTTGATCGGCGCAAGCGAGTTGTTCAGCTCGTGCCCCAGTACGCGAAGCAAGCGTTGCCACGCGGTACGTTCCTCCTCGCGTAGTGTCTGACTCAAATCAGTCAGCACCAATAATTGGTGAGGAGCGCCACCTTCGCGAAAAGTGCTTCGCCTGATATCCCACCTGCCAACACCACCAGGAAAAACCATCTGCAAGGTGTAGGGTGCTGCCCCTTCAGGACGATTCAGGCAGGCATCCAGACCAAGCTCGTTGCTTGTACGTCCGAGCAGGCGAGCTGATGGCTGGGCCAGGAGTTTTTCACCAGAGCGATTAACCAGGCGCAATCGCTGCTCACCATCGAATGCAAATACCGCAACATCGATTTCAGCCATGACCGTACGCAACAATGCGGTAGCTTCCATTGCGCCAAGACGTTGTTCGCGTAAAGTCTGTCCCAGATCATTTACTTCGAGCATTACTTCGCCGAGCGCATCTCCGGAAAGTGCACGGCGCCCGCGAATGGAATAGTCGCCTTCGCGAATCGCAGCCAGGATGTTGGAAAGGGTTTGCAGCGGTCGAACGATCCGCTGCTTGAGATTGAGGGAGATGCCCAACCAGAGCAACGTCAAAAGCAAATCGACGGTCCACTGTACCTGGGCCGAATAGTTGTCGTACCAGAGGAGAAAGGCACAGAGTCCGACCGCCGGAAAACCGGCAGCCAACGAAAGTATCGTTACACGGCGCTCAAACTTGATCCTGCTGCCCTTAAAGCCAGGATCAAGTGTTGTTAACTGAACATTCTTGTTCGACTTAACCGGAGAGCTCATCTGATTGCTGATTTTCGATTGCTAATTGCTGATTTGGTCTTAGGTCTTGGGTCTTTGGTTTTGGTTCTCTTGGTAAATTGATTGGCTAAGGGTACTACCGTCGCGGCAGCGGTTGGGCCCTCGTAGATCTCAGATCTCAAATCGAAGATCTACGAGCCACGACCGCCACCGGGTAACGATCTCATCCAATCGAGCACCCAAACCCAAGATCAAAGAGCCAAGGCCAAAGGCCAAAGCACGCAATTTCACGACAGTCCATACTTCTGTAGTCTTCTATAAAGCGCGCTGCGACTGAGTCCGAGTGCTTCGGCCGCTCGATTTGCATTACCGTCAAAACGAGCCAGGGCCTTCTTTATCAACAATCGCTCGGCGTCCTCCAGACTCATCTCTTCCAATTGGGCTGAGAGCCGCGCATCAGGAGTTGATTCCAGAGCCAGGTCAAACGCTGTGACAACATTGCCGGTACTCATCAGAACTGCACGCTCAATGACATGATCGAGCTCCCGCACGTTTCCGGGCCAAAGGTGAAGTCGCAATGCGTCGAGCGCTTCGGGCGTAAAGCCCGTAATCGGCCGGCGATAGCGCTCGCGATGCATGCGGAGAAAGTGCTCAGCCAAACGATGGATATCTTCCGGACGATCACGCAGTGGAGGCAACTTTATCTCGACCGTGTTCAAACGGAAGAGCAAGTCCTGTCGAAACTTTCCCTGTTGCACTTCCTGATTCAAGTCCGCATTCGTCGCCGACAGCAAGCGAACGTTCACTTTCTGCGTCTTCGAAGATCCAACGCGCTCAAACTCACCGGTCTCTAACACTCGTAAGAGTTTGGCTTGCAGATTCAAGGGCACGTTGCCTATCTCGTCTAAAAAGAGTGTGCCGCCATCAGCTAGTTCAAACCTGCCAACGCGATCGCTTTTGGCATCTGTGAAAGCACCACGCACGTGTCCAAAAAGCTCGCTCTCAAATACACCTTCCGCCAGGGCTCCCGCATTTAGCGAGATCAGTGGCTTGGAACCTCGTGACGACAGGGAGTGCAAGAGCCGCGTGATGACTTCTTTGCCCGTACCGTTTTCACCAGTTATCAAAACGTTTGCGTCTGCGGGGCCAATGCGTTCGACCAGGTTCAACACCGCCTTCATCGCTGGTGATTCGGCAACGATTTGAGGCAGATCACTTGATTCAGAAACTCGATCACGGAGCGCAATATTCTCAGCTTCGAGCTTGCGTCCTCGTCGCAGCGCTTGTCCAAGCTCAACCTGCGTCCGTAGCACCGCGAGCAGACGCGCGTTATCCCACGGCTTCTGAATGAAGTCGCGCGCGCCACGACGCATAGCCTCAACCGCCAGGTTCACACTTCCCCATGCCGTCATCACCACTACCGGTAGGCTGTGATCGGTAGCCTGAATTCGATTCACCAGGTCCAGGCCTTCGCTACCTGAAGTTGTATCCCGGGCATAATTAAGATCTATCAAGACGACATCGAAATCCTGTGTTTGGATGGCCCGAAGAACGCCATCGGGTGAAGACGTGGTTTCGATTTGGAAGCCTTCCCCTTTTAGGAGCAGGCTGAGGGCGGCAAGAACGTCTGCTTGATCGTCAGCTATTAGAATCCGCGGCATTTGTTGATTTCAGATTGAGATCCAGATTTAAGGTTGAAAAAGCATATTCTGCAGCCTGCGATCGCTAATCTGCAAATTCGGAAGCCTAAAACTTCCTGGACACCACCGGCTTTACGCCGGGTGGTGTTTCAACTTTGTTGCTAGAAACCCACCCGCTGCGAACTTCCTGGACACCACCGGCTTTACGCCGGGTGGTGCTTCAATTTTGTTGCTAGAAACCCACCCGCTGCGAACTTCCTGGACACCACCGCTTTACCCCGGGTGGTGCTTCAACTTTGTTGCTAGAAACCCACCCACAGCGAACTTCCTGGCGTAAAGCCGGTGGTGTCTAAGCATCTCATTCAAGTGTGGTTCTAGCTGTGAAATTGAAGCACCACACGGCGTAAAGCCGGTGGTGTCTAAGGATCTCATTCAAGTGTGGTTCTAGCTGTGAAATTAATGCACCACACGGCCTAAAGCCGGTGGTGTCTAGGAAGTTCGTTGGGCGTGGGTTTCTAGCAGCGGTCGCTCCGTTGCTGTTCTGTATGCCAATTGTCTTGTCTAC
>JBKPQV010000824.1:0-5058 GCA_046734235.1 Acidobacteriota bacterium | reverse complement strand
ATCGGATGAGGTGCCATCAGAGCCGTTCGTTCAATTACACTGAAACCCGGCATCTTGGCGCCGACGACAAAGGCTGACAGGGCTGCACGTCCTCCTTCGCGAGTGCCGGTACGCGCAAATACCGTATAAAAGTCTGCAATGCCAGCGTTAGAGATAAAACGCTTGCGCCCATTAATCACATAAGCGTCACCATCCAACTGCGCGGTCGTTTGGATTGCTGCTACATCAGAACCAGCTTCAGGTTCTGTTAAAGCAAAAGCAGCAATGGCCTTTCCTTCAACTGCCCGTGAAAGCCAAAACTCACGAATGTGATCCTTCGCGGCCTGACTGATTGCGTAAGTACCCAGCCCTTGCATCACAAATGCGAGATCTGCCAGTGATGATGAGTAAGCCAGGCCTTCTCGTATCAGGCACAGAGCGCGGATGTCGAGTTTTGTTTCATTCGACACCGCATAATCGAGAACATGGGCTTTGGCTAGAATTGTGACGTAGTGTCGAGCACGTTCTTCAACATCGCGCTCCTCAATAGCTGATGGCTCAATTTCCTGGTTTACAAACTTGGCCAGATCTTGTGCGAGAGTTCGGTGGGCAGGGGTAAAGAAGGGAAGCTTATCGATGATGTTATCCATATTGCCTTGTTACTCGAACTTTGGTTTTCGTTTTGCAACAAATGCTTCGTATGCCTCACGATAATCTGGATGCTGCATGCAAATCGCTTGAGCCTGAGCTTCCGATTCCAAGGCTGTCTCCAAATTCATGTCGAGTTCGCGATTAAGCATTTCCTTTGTTTTGGCCAGAGCAAAAAGTGGACCATTGGCAAGGCGTTCAGCAAACTCACGAGTGGTTTGGGCCAGCAGAGTGTTGGGGACCACTCTGTTGAATAGTCCAATTCGTTCAGCCTCAACCGCGGAGATAAAATCTCCTGTATAGAGAAGTTCGGTTGCCTTTGCCAAACCGACCACTCTCGGCAAGAGATAGGCAGCACCCATATCTGCTCCCGACAGTCCAACTTTCACAAACAGAAAAGCGATCTTGGCCTCCTCACTCGCAAAACGAATATCGGAGGCTAACGCGATACATGCACCAGCACCTGCAGTGGTTCCGTTGAGGCTCGCAATTACAGGTTGTGGGGCTGAGCGAATATTTTGTATGAGTTCACACGTCATTCTGGTGAACTCAAGTAAACCACTCATGTCGCGTTTGAATAGTTCCCCGATAATGTCGTGAACGTCCCCACCTGAGCAAAAGGCTCTGCCTGCACCAGTAATAACTACAACGCGTACTGACTTGTCCTGACGAAGTGCGGCAAACGTGTCTGTTAATTCACGATACACTTCAAAAGTTAAGGCATTTAATCGCTCTGGCCGATTCAACGTTATCGTGGCGATGCCGGAAGGATCTTGATCAAATAGAAAACTTGTCGGACTTTTCATGGAGTCAAGTAATGATTATGCCCAGGTCAGGATTCTACAAAACCGCTATTCCTTCAATCTCAACCTTTGCCTGATCATCGAGTAGGCTTTTTACCTCTACCAACACCATCGCAGGGAAATGCTTACCCATGTGTTTCCGGTATCGCTCCCCTACTTCTTTGGTTTTGTCTCGGTAAGCGATCTTGTCGGTGACGTAGATAATAAGTCGAGCTATGTCCTCAGCTTTTCCACCGGCTTCGTTTACGACGAGGATCACATTTTCGAGTGCACGATCAAATTGCTCGACAAAATCGCTGCTCGTGATTTCTTGATTCTGGTTCCAGGCTATTTGGCCCGCTATGAAGAGCAACTTGCCCGGCGATTCAACTAACAGGCCATTCGAATATCCGCGTGGCGCTCCAAGAGACTGGGGATTTATGGTTGTGAACCGCATGGAGTAAGAGGTTAATCGGAGAACGATGAATAGTAAATAAGCGATTTGGCTCGGAATCGAATCTCCTAACCACCAAACATCCCTGCTTATCTGACGAAAAGCAGATAACCAAATGAAACTTCTTCTCTGCGTCTTGGCGTTCTCCGCGCTCGGCGTTGAAACGTGCTTGCAGACCTTTTAACGCGGAGACGCAGAGGCCGCTGAGACGCAGAGAGTTGCTAAGAAGGCATAAAGACACGAAGACACAAACTCTCCTCATCTATTGTAGAAGATTGGTTTGTGTCTTTGTGACTTTGAGTTTTTGTGGTTAAGCCGAATCCGACCAGGGAAACTCTCTTGATCCGTTTAAAGGATGCGATCGAGTGTCGCAGCTAATTGGTTGGCGATGTTGCCGCTCGGATCTAGCCCGCCGATCGGTGTGCCGACTACATTGCCTTGTTTGTCGATAATAATCATCGACGGTAACTGATCGACGCCCAACTTTTTCGAAACGCTTCCGTCTGGGTCGCGCAAGACTGTAACTTTCAGACCGTATTTTTGAGCGAAAGCGCGCAGCTGTTCATCACTGGCAAAGTTCTTCGACTTTGGATCCTCCGACTCGGTGCTTACCCAATAAACCACCAGACCACGATCACTATATTGATCGGCGAGCTTTTTGACTCCCTGAAGCTGTGTTCGAGACAGTGGCAACCAGGACGCCCCAAACGCCATAACTACCACTTCGCCGTGGAGACTCTGTGACGTTACAGTTTGGCCGTCAACCGACTTTAAGGAAAAATCAACCGGGCCAGCAGCTCCACCTTGGCTGCCTAATGCCAGACAGGTCAATAAGACCGTCATTGAAGCAGCTACCATCCGTCTGCGTTTGCTCAACATCTCGTCTCCTCTGTCGAAAGGCACGTTTTCCTCTCCGACACCGCTTTAGATGAGCCCTTGGCAGTTTTCGTTGGAATAATTTGCGTCAGGCTCAAAAGGCCTTTCGCCGAAGATTTCGCTGTGGAGAACGACGTAATCATCCCACGTATCGATGTCGCGAGCAACGTAAGGCGAGCCAACTTCCACCCGACGGACCTCGGAAACGTACTTATGGAAAATACCCTTCAACCCCCGATCGGGGTCCAGATTTACCAATTCGTTCTGCAAGCTGAGGTCCACGAGGATTGGGTGTCCGCCCCGACCCTGCCAGGTTGGTTTGACTAGCCTGTAACCTCGGCTCCATTCATTGATGAGCGCCGAAACGACCGTTGCTGGAACAGCCGGATAGTCAGCCAACGCAATTAAAGCAGCGCCGCATTCTTTAGGCAGTTGCCGGACGCCTGCTGCGATTGATGCATTCATCTCGCTCGAAGGATTTGGATTAACAGCGAAACTGATCGAGTATGAGCACAGACGTTTGCGAATTTCGTCGCCGCGGTGTCCAACCACCACTACGACAGGATCAGCTCCGCCTTCTTGAAGGTAGTTTACGCACGATTCGATGACGGTGTGTTTGCCGAAAGGAAGAAGTGGCTTGAATGCGCCCATGCGTCGCGACTGTCCCGCCGCAAGGACAATCGCAGCGACTTTGGATTTTGCGTCAGCACTAACCGGATCATTTTCCATATATCATTTGACATTTCTGAATTGCCATTTGGATAACCATAGGCTCGATTGGTCCTATAGGTCCAATTTGCTTTTAGTCCGAGGAAAATGATCTAGAGCAATTCCCGCAATGCTCTCAGCGTGTATTGTCTGGCCATTTGCTTGCGCCATTGGTAAACAAAGTCAGTGTTGTCTAGAGGCCTGGCTTTGACGTAGGCGGCTTCTGCTGCTGCCTGGATCTGATCCTCATCAAGCGGTTTGCCAATTAACACTGAGGCAGCTTCTTTGATGTCGACTGGTGAGGGCGCGATTCCGCCAAGGATGATTTTTGCGGCATCAACTGAACCGTTCTCCTGCTTGATGTAAGCAGCAACTCCGAGCACTGGAAAATCGAATGCTCCTCGACGTCTTAGTTTTTGATATGAAGCTCGCCAACCATTTGTGGGCGGAAGTTCGATACTCACAAGCAGTTCATCAGGTCGTTTGCGCAAGTAGTCGATGCCGTCGTCGTTGTATAGTCCTGCGGCGTCTACGACGCGCTCACCAAGCGTTGAAGCAAATTTCAACTTCGCCCCGATAGCGACCATAACCGGAACAAGATCAGATGATTGCACGGCCCAACACTTAGAACTGCCAATCGCTACCCAACAGACATCCCCATCCTTTTTCAGACAGAAGTTGATGCCTTTGCGCCATTCGTAATTCTGGTCGTAGTAGTTGCATCGGGTATCCAGCAACAGATTGCCGCCGATGGTACCCATGTTCCTTAGTAATGGTGTCGAGATGGTGCGCGCAGCATGTGCAACTACCGGGTAGTCACGATTGATGATCTCGTTTTCGCATACATCAGTGAGTATCACTGACGCACCGATATGCAGTCCGTGACTACCATCGCCTGTGATCCTGTTGAGTTCACCAAGGCGCATTACTGAAATCACGGTCTTTGGCATTTGTTGGCGCCGCTTCATATTTGGATACAAATCAGTGCCACCAGCGACAAACTGGCCCACTGGTCCAACGTCAGCCATGATCTTTACCGCCTCCGCGATTGTTGGCGGAGTGCGATATTCAAATTTGGGAAGTCGCATCATAACGGTTCATGCTGTATGCGACTTCCCAACTCGGGCTATCGCTCTTTGATTTCTCATGTCGGATTTGAACGAGACTCAAGGTCTCGTACACGCTTTTCGGTATAACGTTGTTCCGCTTGATTCTTAAGAAAACTGTTATTCAATGCATCGAGCTTCCATTCCACATCATGGAGAGAATGTTCCATCTCACTTCTCAGAGCCGAGAATTCTGATTTCATCTCAGTTTGAAACTCCTCGATTCTAGTTGTGAGCTGGTTAACGTTGGTGGTGAGTTCGCTTACGTTGGCTGTGAGTTGGTCAAATCGAGTTGTGAGCTGGTTAACGTTGGTGGTGAGTGCGCTTACGTTGGTTGTGAGTTGGTCAAATCGAGTTGTGAGTTGGTTAACGTTGGTGGTGAGTTCGCTTACGTTGGTTGTGAGTTGGTCAAATCGAGTTGTGAGTTGGTCAACGTTGGTGGTGAGTTCGCTTACGTTGGTTGTGAGTTGGTCAAATCGAGTTGTGAGTTGGTCAACGTTGGTAG
>JBKPQV010000823.1:0-10000 GCA_046734235.1 Acidobacteriota bacterium | reverse complement strand
TCATCAACCACTTTCGGATCGAAGTGTGTTCCCGACCCGCGCAACAACAATGCGGTTGCCTCATCGGTAGTCATGCCGCGACGAAAAGGTCGATCTTCGCGAACTGAATCAAAACAATCGACGACCGAAATAATACGCGCGGTGATCGGAATCTGTTCACCCTTAAGTTTGTCTGGATAACCCAATCCATCCCACTGTTCGTGATGATGTCGAACAATTGGCACAACCGGGTATGGAAATTCGACACGACTCAGAATCTGCGCGCCAACCACGGTGTGAATCTTCATCTTTTCAAACTCGGCCGGAGTCAGCCTTCCGGGTTTGTTAAGAATGTGGGGAGGAACTGCGAGCTTCCCAATGTCGTGTAGTACAGCACCGGCTTTCAAAGCAGCGATTTCATTCTCAGATAAATCAAAGATCTCACCCATTCTGGCTGCGTAAATTTGTACGCGCCGAACATGACAATGCGTGATTTGATCTTTCGCGTCGATCGCCGTAGCAAGGGCTTCAGCGGTTGCAAGGTGCAACCGGCTAATCGCTTCTACTTCGCCTTTTTTGTCGTTAAGTCGGGAGATGGTGCTGCGGTAAATCAGGTATGCAGCTAAAATCGAAATCGGTGAAATGATCAGGTAAGGCTGTAATGGCTTAAGGATAGTTCCGTAAATCATTACGGTGGCAAGCGGAACAACCAACAACACCCACGAGGCAATAAGTTGGTTGCGTTGCCACCAGACAACTAGAGGCTTTCGCAGTGAAGATACCACTGACCGGGGGTTAGACTTAGACTTCGGGGGTAAGTCCATGGGATTCCTGCGAACTCCTTGCTCTAAAACGTTTCTAAAAACTGTGTTATTCGCAACCCAACAACTACTGCCGGAGACGAGCTGGGAGCAACTCAGGCACGTCTCCGGCGAACGGGCAAGTGGCGACTCTTTTCAGAGCCGCCGTGCTGGGTGAGATAACATGACACTCTCGATACGTAAGCGTTTAAGTGTCAGAGAACTTAGGCGGCTACGGACTCCGTGCGGAGAGCCCGTGAAGCTTGAAAGCCTCCAAGCCGCACCATACCTCTTCTCAACTATCGTGCCGCGACTTATGACTCGTAAAACCTCAATATCCTCGCCTTTGTTGAGATAATTAAGTCAGATCTTTGCAACTTGACAGGTCAATTTGAACTTTTCGGTCAGACTGGTTTGACAAGAAATCGTGCTGCGTTGCAATCTCGCTCTCTCGATTAGTCTGGCAACAACGAAGCATGAAAAACGTGTCGACCCCTTCCGTCATAGCGACTCCACCTCGCAAGCCTATAGGCTACATTGAATTGTTGCGGGGAAATCGCAACTTCAGACAACTCTGGCTTGGCCAGGTAGTCAGTCAGATGGGCGATTGGTTCGACACAATTGCGCTCTACACAATTATTCTTAACTTAACCGGCTCAGGTCGCGATATTGGCTTGCTGCTCGTCGCTCGCTTCCTGCCGAGTTTTCTCTTTGGTCCGCTGTCGGGCGTCGTAGCGGATCGATTTAGTAGACGCACGATCATGATTGTCTCGGATGTACTTCGAGCATTTGTCGTCATGGGTTTCTTGTTTGTAAGGAGAGCAGACCAGTTATGGATCATTTACGTCTTAACTGTTCTCCAGCTTGCACTTTCTACCTTTTTCGAACCTGCAAAGACGGCCGCCATACCATCGATTGTTTCTGATCGTGAACTAGTCGCTGCCAACGCCATATCGTCAGTCACGTGGTCAGTTATGCTGACGTTGGGTGCGGCGATCGGTGGTTTGATTACGGGCTGGTTTGGAACTAATGCGGCTTTTATTCTTGACGCTCTAAGTTATTTGCTTTCGGCGGCACTGATCTGGAGTGTTCGGCTGCCTAAACGGCCGAAGCGTCCAAGACAAAAACTTAAGCTCGGGCGTGTGTTGGGTATAACCGAAACTATCGAGGGCGTAAGGTATGTCAAGCATCGCCCTCCCGTCCTCGCTCTCTTACTTGTAAAACCAGCGTGGGGACTTGGCGGAGGAATACTCACTTTACTGGCAGTTTTTGGCGAACGAATATTCCCTGTTGGCAAGAGCGCCGCAACCGGTATTGGGGTTCTTTTTGCTGCCAGAGGAATCGGCACCGCGGTTGGCCCAATCGTCGCGCGACGGATGGCGGGTGAAGGCAAGAAGGCTCTGCAAAACGCGATTGGTATTGCCTTTCTGATTGGTGGCGTTTTTTATTTCGCCTTTGGCGCTTCGCCTAGTTTTCTTTTTGCCCTGGTAGTTTTGGGGATCGCTCACACCGGCGGCAGCATCCTTTGGGTGTTTTCAACTGTCTTGCTGCAAAGGGGCGTGGAAGATAGCTTTCGGGGACGCGTCTTTGCCGCCGAGCTGGCGTTGCTCACCTTAACAATGGCGGCGTCTAATTACCTGACCGGGGAGTTACTTGATCGATTTAAAGTTCCACCTCGACTCGTTACTATGGGAATTGGAGTGTTCTTTGTGATGCCGGGTATCGCCTGGTTTTTGACTCGACAGTGGTGGGATCGGGAGACCAAAGTTCCGATTAAGACTATCCCTATCGAAGAACTGAAAGCGATTCACCATTCAACTGAATAAACGATCGGAGGTGTCTATGAAACTATTCGGCGGCGGAATCAGCTTCGTCATTGTCGCGTTGCTCATAACACCGGCGGTCGCTCAAATCCAGACAAGTGTGCCATCGCTAAATGGGACATGGGTATTCAAGTCTGGCCAAAACCCATATCAAGTACGTTCTCTCGAGATCAAACAAACCCAATCGGACATTCAGGTGACCGAAACGAGTGAGCCCAACAAGAAGAGGACGCAACGCGTCTTAAACTACTTTACTGATGGTCGGGGCGAATCAAACATGACGCCTGACAATAAAGAAGAACGCAAAACAATAACGAGGTGGAAAGATGACCAACTTTTGATGGTCTTTTTAGACCTGGACCACCCGTCTCAGAATGGGTCAAACACGCAGAGGCGTGATGAGTGGTCGCTCTCAGCAAATGGCGAGACTTTAACGATCACTATGACCGTAGAAACGAATCGTCCTAATACCAGATGCTCCTTTCAATAGCCTGAGATATCCACGCAAGACGGGAGGGAGCGATTTCAAAAGGTTTCAGTTTGTTGAAAAACGGGTGTTTCAGAAGCTGAAATAAGAGTGGATTCTCATGCAAATCAAAGTTGGTGTCATGGGTTCCGCGTCTGAACACGGTCGGCCCGAAGTCGCCAAGACGTTAACCGAAAAAGCCGAATCCCTTGCGCGCGCCATCGCCAGGCGTGAAGAACTAATACTTTTTACTGGGGCTACAACCGGTGTGGTTTACCTTGTGGGCAAGACCGCACATGACGAGGGGTCATATCACCTTGGCGTATCACCAGGCGCGAATCAACACGAACACACTGAACTTTTCAAACTCCCGATCGATGCTTGCGACACAATTATCTATACCGGATTTGGCTTAAAAGGCCGGAACGTTGTCCTTGTAAGAACTTGTGACATCGTCGTGTTCATCGCCGGCGCCATGGGCTCACTAAACGAGTTCACCATTGCCCACGATGAAGGAAAAATTATTGGTTGTCTTACCGGAACTGGTGGAGTAGCGGATGAAGCGGAGCACTTAGTGCAGAAGTTTGGCAAACGAACACATGCTCGCGTGTTTCATAGTGACGATCCTGAGAAATTATTGGAGCTGTGTCTTGAAGCATTAAGCCAGCGCGATCCTGGTTTCGGATATTGAGCTTCTTGAACAGCCATCACGAATGACAGACCAGCAACAGTTCGGCTCGTTAGTTATTGCGCAAAGCGCACCCCAGCTTTTACTAACTGATCTCGATAATGAGATCTGGCTTCGCTGTCAACCAATCTTCATAACCCACTATTGGTCCGGGCAGTCGGCTCCCACCTCTCGTCATGCTGAAGTAAGGCTGTGTTGGAACGATGAAGGGTTGATTGTCAAATTCGTCTGCCAACAACACGAGGCGCTGATCGTTTCTGAAGATCCCATAACCGAAGTAAAAACGATTGGTCTCTGGGACCGGGATGTATGCGAGATATTCGTGGCTCCTGACCCAATGAACCCGGGTCAATACTTTGAATTTGAAGCAGCGCCGACTGGTGAATGGATCGACCTCGCCATTCAGATCAAGCCCGAAGGTCGCGAAACTGAGTGGGATTACGAATCAGGAATGAAAACGATCTCAAGGATTGCAGAACACGAGATTGTTGTTGCGTTGAGAATTCCCTGGAGTGGAAGGATCCCCAAACCGATTGCTGGAGATGAATGGCGAGCAAATTTGTTTCGCTGTGTTGGACCAGATGAAGCGACTCGCTACCTGGCCTGGAGACCTACAGGAACTCCCGAACCAAACTATCACGTTCCCGAAGCTTTTGGGGTGCTGCGGTTTGCTTAATTTAGCGACCACCCTGTTTGGCCAGTAGTTGGCCCACGTACTCATCAAACTTGGCGCGATCTGTTGGGTTCATTTCTGTGATACGAGTCCCGATTATGTATCCGTCTTCCGCTGAATCATCCTCCAAACTTTCATAACGGACGGGCGCCACATTCAATTCGACTGGCCCAGTTGGCAGTTCTAACTTCAGATGTAATCGGCGCTCCTCGCCTACGAGGTATCTATCACCAATGCGAATCGCGGGAACTACCAATCCTATACCGGTCGTACTCACGTCCGAAGTATGGCCATCAATTGTGGGGAAGCGGCGGAAACCATTCGAATTGGTTCTGGGGTCAGCGAAAGTCAGGGTAAACGTCAGCCTGACGCGCGCACGCTTAGTGCGACGCCTGTTACCGATGTAACGGCGCAAATGCGACACGATTCTTCGAGGCAGTTCTGACATTCGTTTTACCAAGAGATGATCTTGGGCCTGTTGAGGAAGGGCGTAAACTGGGCAGCTATTCGGGGTCGGCCGCAAATCTATTCTAGAGAACTCACCGCGGCTGGCGCAATAGAAATGAGGGAACAGGTCATTTATGGTTGGTCATTTGACATGTTTCATTTGCTCATTCTCGCGAACTTCGGCCTTCCACCCAGGCCTTTGACGGGTTAACGCCTGACGAAACAATTTTTTTGACGGGTTAGGGCCTGACGGAACAATTTGGCTCCCGCCGCGTGAAGATGTGTTGGCTAGGAGCCCGGAGGTCAGAAAAATGTTAAATGAGAAAGGTCCAATGACCAATGATTCAGCGGAACAATTTGGCTGCCGCCACGTCAAGATGTGTCGGCTAGGAGCCCGGGGGTCAGAAAAATGTTAAATGAGAAATGTCAAATGACCAATGACAAATGATTCAGTTCTTTACCACAAGCGGCTTTCCACCCGAGTCTCCGCTCTTCACACCTGAGGCGTCGAGGTAAAAGGAGAGTTTTCCGGTTCGGCCATATTGTGCGGGTTCGGCTGTGGCGTACCATGATTTGCCGTCAGGTGAACGCATGACATGAAAACTGTAGCCTGTGGAGTCCGTGGTTTCCAGGTCCTTGGGCAACAAATTGGCTGTGATCAATTCGGCCAAACTGGCAAATTGTCCGTTGTGCTGCTGACTATAAACGACTTGCGCCAATGTTATGCGGGTGAGGAGGTCCTGAACATCGTTGTGATGAGTATCAATCCGGGCGTTGAAGAAAAAACTCTTGCCAGCCTTCTTTACGATTGCCTCATTTTCCCTATCACCGATTATCCAGATTCCGCTGTTCTGGATCAGGGTTATGGGCTCAGACTTTTCAGCGGTCTCAGCCGTTTCCTTTACCTTTACAAAAACTGTTGCCATGTCACCGCTAACAGTTTCACCGCTTAGCTCAACCTGGTCCGGAATAGCAGCTGCCATTTTCTCGAAGTCAGGCCGCAAGTCATCGAATTCCTTTGCGCTCAAGGGATCTACCGCGGGCTTATATATCGACATCGCGAAGGCTTCCCGAAACTTCCGATCTCGCATTGTCTTGTAGAACAAGCGAACGGTTTCGGTCGGAGATAAGGGTTGGGTTTGGGGATAAACGACGGCAGCAGCAGTAAAGATGAAAGCGGCAAAGAGTGTTGCGATAAAAATTCTCTTCAACATGGAGAGCATGAACCTCGAGTCATCAAAAGGCGCGCTCTCGCTAAGCAGCGCGCCTTAAATTTTGGTTAATTTGAAAATGAGCTTCCTCAGCGTCGTGACGTTGGTTCTGGTTTGCTTCTGAGGATGACTTCACGTCCGACAAGATACAACAGCACCATCAAAACGAGGAATGGAATCATTGATAGCAAGTCGTCATACGGGCCGTTAAACAACGGATTCTTCAATTTTGCCCAGTCCTCAATAGACTTATTCAGATTTATTAAACCTTGCTTAGGAACGCCCTGCAGAATCGCAATCACGATTGCAGCCAAAGCACCACCCGCGATGTAACCAGAAGCCATCAACACCCCGGGACTTTTATCAGTCTCTGCTACCAATTCATCTTCAGATAGCTTCTTGTCCTTTAGCTTTTTGCGAAGATACTTATCGACTAGCCAGCGAATCATCCCGCCGATAAATATTGGACTCGAAGATGACAGCGGAAGATAGACACCTACAGCAAAAGCCAGCGACGGGATTCCACTCATCTCCAACACGATCGCGATCATGACACCGAGCAGCACTAGTCCCCACGGCAACTGACGGTTAAGTATTCCCTTAATGATGTAAGACATCAGTGTTGCCTTCGGCGCATCGTACTTGGTAACCGACTGTCCGTCTGGCCTTACTTTGTGAACACCATTTATTCCAGGGTCAGCTAGATAGACTGCCTCTCCCTGATCATTAACAAGGTAACGTCCGGCTGGTCCTCCCTCGGTTGTCGTTTTATGCCAGCCTCTATACTTAGCTGAATCTTGATTAGCTTGTGGGCCTTTGAGAGGCTCCGGTTCGCCCGTTTGAGCAGGATCAACTCGCAGACCCGCTGGAAAATTCTCTGAAAAGTGATAGGCGACTTTGCCTGAATCAGTAACGAGATATTGTCCCGGTTCAAGACTAGCAATCGCGCCAGCGCCTGCCTCGTTCTTAAAGACTCGATAATTGCCGGCTGTAGGTGGCTTGATTGAATCGGTGAAAGCGGGCAACGAAGACGCGTTGGGAATGGTGACAGCCGTCTTCGATTCCTCAAAAGTTAAACGAGGCATATAGATTGTTCCAGCGTCGTTGAGGACCAGAAGTATTGGTCCAAGGATCAGCGCTGAAGCAAAGGCGCCCACCAGAATCGCAATCTGCTGTGATGACGGTGTGGCGCCAACGAGAAATCCAGTCTTGAGATCCTGTGAAGTTGTGCCTCCGTTAGACGACGCAATACAAACGATGCCGCCTATCGAGAGGGCGGTTACGTAATAAGTTTGTCCGGTCCAGCCGACTATTAGAAAGATCAAGCAAGTTAAGAGGAGCGTAGCCACAGTCATTCCCGATATCGGGTTTGACGACGAGCCAATCTCACCGGTTAGTCTTGAGGAGACAGTTACGAAGAGAAAGCCAAAAGCTACAATAAGAATCGCGCCAAGAATATTCCAACGCAAATTGAGTTGTGGAAAGATCATGATCAGGGCGAGCAAGGCGAAGATGCCACCCAGCACAAACTTCATCGAGAGATCCTGATCAGTTCGAGGCGCGTTGGCTATTGCGCTCCGACCCCCGCGAAGATCAGCTAGTCCACCTTTTAGACCATGCCAAATAGTAGGCAGCGAGCGAAACAGACTAATGATGCCCCCGGCAGCTACTGCTCCTGCGCCAATGTACAAAACATAAGCGCCGCGGATCTCACTCGGCCCCATCTCGGAAATCGGCACAGTTCCAGGAGCTACTGCAGTGGTCATCCCGTCGCCAAAAAACTTGATTGCCGGAATCAATACCAGATATGCAAGGACGCCTCCCGCACACATGATTGATGCGATACGTGGCCCAATGATGTAACCCACTCCAAGCAACGCCGGCGAAATCTCCGATGAAATCGAACCCGCTTTGAATGGTGCGCCAAAGACTTTCTCTGGAACTTCTTTCCAACCTTTGAACGCTACCATCAATACTTGATAAAGGAATCCGACGCCTAATCCTGCAAAGATGGTCTTGGCCCCCATCTGCGAAGATTCGGCATCTTCAATTGTGCCTCCCTTGGCAGCGGCTGCGCGAGACTCGTCCGAAGCGCCGGCCTTTAAGACTTCCGCACAGGCAGAGCCCTCTGGGTATTTGAGGTAACCGTGCTGAGCCACAATCAACGCACGTCGCAGCGGAATCATCATCAAGATGCCGAGTAGACCACCCAGCATGGCCACGAGCATTACCCTGGTAAATTCGAGGTCAAACCCGAGAATCATGATCGCTGGCATCGTGACGCCAACACCAAAGGCGATAGATTCGCCTGCCGAGCCCGCAGTCTGAACAATATTGTTTTCGAGAATCGTTGCGTCTCGTAGACCAACTTTAGAGAACATCCGGAACAGCGTGATCGAGATCACCGCAACGGGGATCGACGCGCTGACTGTTAGACCAACTTTTAGAACGAGGTATAGCGAAGAAGCGCCAAAGACCATTCCCAGTAGCGTGCCCATAACGAGCGGAATGGGCGTTAACTCCCTGAGGCGAATACCCGCCGGAATGTAAGGCTTGAACGTCGCCAAATATGGATTGTCGGGTTGGAACCCTACGCGGTCTGGGTACTCGTTCGCAGGGATGCTTTCACTGGACATCCGGATGACCTCCAACGGTTTGTTTTAAAGGGAGAACTGGGGTTTGAAACGCTCGCTACTTTACACGGGCACCCCTACTTCGGCAAGCACGTCGTTTAAATAAGTTGCGGGCTTTGGTGCCCTTGTTAGCCCACCTGCTTTGAACCCACTTTTAGCCGATTAGGTTGCTTAAATTTTCTTTGTTAGTAGCTATGCCTTTAGTAACCCACTGAAATGCAAAAGGCCTGCTGGTCCTGGGAGCGCAGGCGTCCCCGCGTGTCCGCTAGACAAACACGAATCTTGCCCGGAACTAGATCGTTAAGGCCGGGCACGCGGGGACGCGTGCGCTCCCAGGACCATTGTGCCTGTTGATTCCCAGTGGGTTACTAAAGGCCAGGAACTGGTGCGGATTTGGTCACACTTGGATTACACTCCACCACGAAACACCAAGCTTGTCCGCCAAGTCGATCCCAATGCGCATCAAACTATTCCCGTTTGTATTGCTCTTTGTCCTTGTTGCTCTCGTCCGTTTCGCACCAAACCATTCGAGCGCTCGTCCAAATGGCATTCCCACGCCAAACGAAGTCCTCGACTTCACTCCTGGCGATGATCGAAAACTAGCCTCGTGGGACCAGGTGGTCGACTACTTTAAACGTCTCGACCAAGCGAGTGATCGACTGCTTTTTGAAGAGTTGGGTAAGACAACTATGGGCAAGCCGTTCGTTATGGCGACGATTAGTTCGCCTCAGAACCTGGCGCGCCTCGACGAGTTTAAGAAGATTCAGGAACAGCTTGCAGATCCTCGACAACTGGGAGTGCCTGCCGTACGAGACAGGAAAGCCGCTGATTTAATTGCGCGAGGAAGATCGATCGTTTTAATCACTTGCGGTATCCATTCAACTGAAGTTGGTTCGTATTTGTCGAGCATGCTGATCGCGCATCGACTCGCCTCGTCAAATGATGTCGAGATTCAAAACATACTCGACAACACGATAATTCTTCTCGTTCCCTCTTTAAATCCAGACGGCGTCGACATAGTGAAGAATTGGTACGACAAAACCCTTGGTACGCCTTACGAGGGTACCGACCCGCCAGAGCTTTATCACAAGTACACAGGTCACGACGATAACCGTGATTGGTATGCATTCACGCAAGTAGAGACACAAATCACAGTCGACAAGATCCACAACGTGTGGCATCCGCAGATAGTGCACGACATTCATCAGCAAGGCGCGTTTGGCTCACGACTGTTTTTGCCGCCCTACATGCTTCCAGTTGAACCAAATGTTCCCAGGCAA
>JBKPQV010000822.1:0-10537 GCA_046734235.1 Acidobacteriota bacterium | reverse complement strand
GGGCTCCCTGGAAAGCCTTCGTGCGGAGGCCACCAGCAATCAACTGACAATAACACCGCTGCTGAAAAACAGCGGTAACAGTGTGATTCGTCCTCTTAGCTCGTTAAAGGTCACAAACAGTTCGGGCATCTCGGTCGCCGAATCGCCGCAAAAGGAGTCGTTACCTTTGCTTGGTGGTGCAGAACTAGTTCAACCTCTCGTGCTGGAAACGCAGTTAGCGCCAGGCACCTACACGGTAAAGTATCGAGTAGATTTTCAGGATGGCAGTCGACCAACTGAAGGGGTTACTGAATTAGTGATACCGCAGATCCAACGAGCGTCAAACGCGCCTGCCAGCGCTGGGCCGGCTGCGGTGTCACCTGAATAAGTAATGTTATTTGCAGGGCGTTGTTCGGTGAGTCATTGGTTCCTCCAAGTGACACACGTGGTCCGGTTAGTACGAGCATGGGGTTGGAAATATCCAGCGGGTTCCGCAGTTCAGAAGTTCTTTCCTCTAGTTTTCGATCGAGCGGCTGTGAAACTTTCAGTTCACTTACAGCGAGAGGAGAAACCAGGTTTCCCTTTGCACGGACATCGATCACAGACAGTTGAGTCAGCTTTGCTGTTGTAGATTCGACTACAGCTGAGATTTTGAAACCGCTGTTTGAACGTACAAGCAAAGGCACACGAATGACTGGTGCCTTTGAATCGTCGCCCGACACGAATATTTGCGCAGTGTTGCCGTTTCTCACCACCTGCATATCAGGTTGGCCTGGCGTTAAATCCGGGAGAACCGAGATAGCAACGGTTTCGCTGACGCGACCTCTCAATGTCACGCTGCCCGTTTGTGCCTCCACGCCAACGGACATAAGTAGCAATACCGCCCCTGACATCAAGATACGACGAGGCCCCAGCTTTTCGGGTATAGCCGGCATCGGTTTGGAAACTCCTGAATTGGATTTGTGAGTTTATAACACACAAAAGCCTCTCCCACTTAGTCATTCGCGCAAAATCCCAATTGTTCCCAATGCACCGTTTGTTCCATGTCATCATGATCGTAACCGTCGCCTTTTCGGCGTTGGCACGAACAAATGTGCTCGCGTACGACTCGAAACGCGCCACTCGCCCGACTCCTCCTAGCGAACCACAAGAAACATCAGTAATTATCGTTAATGAACGCACTCTGGCCGGACCAAATAGCACGGCCCAATCTCGCGGCGGTCGACTTTTTCTTCCGATAGCAACTATCGCGCAGGCACTGGGCGATTCGTTCAGCGTCGTTTCGTCTTCACGTACGGTCACTATTGCGCGGCAAAACGGTACACTGGCGGTGTTTAATGCCGCACTCAATGAAGTACGAGAGCATGGAGCTGTTATCCTTACGGTCTCCGGCACAGCAGACCTGATCTTCCCACCTAACCCCGCCGAACTAACGCTTCCCGCAGAAATCGTGGCTGCACTTTTGGATGTTGTGATCCGGCGCGACCAAAACAACGCAATAATCATTACTCGCAAAGGCATTCAAGCTGAGGCGGTTCGCACGGGAGCCAAACACGCGCCGTGGGAAATCTTTCAGATCGAATACGACTACAATTACAACCGATACATTTCGTCTGACGATCATAGCCTTGTACTGCGCGGCACCGGTCGTGTTGGAGATGCAAGGCTGAGCTTTATTGCTAACTCAACAATGGGCGTTACGAACAGTTCGTCGCGGCCAAGTCTCCAGGGCGGAACCGTCAGGTTGGATCGTCCTAATGGTCAGAGTTTCGTTGGTGGGGAATTTGGTACTGGTACAGACGTCGAATTCCTGAGCGCAGCGGTGCGCGGCGGACTTGTGCAATTGCCCCTGGCTAACGTGCGCGTTGATTTTTTTGGTGGAAAGGCAGCATCTGGAATACCAGAAACGCCTCTCCTCAACTCGAATTCAAATACGCCTGGTCTAAATCGAAGTGCCTACGCACCACTAACCTTTCGCTATGACACCACTGTGTTCGGTGCACTCGCGACCACGGCTTCACAAGCCTCACGACAAGACGACCTCACATTCGCTGGCGGAGCAATGCACTTTGACGGCTCGAGTCGAAAGGGAGATATGCTCGCTGGTGGTCTCAAGTACATGTCAAATCAGAATCGTTTTCAGGCTGACCTTGCGGTGGGCCACTTCTCAGGCTTAAATCGCTATGCGGCTCAAACAGAAGGAACCGACATTGCCCTCAACCTCGTCGGTTCTTATCACTTGTCAGATCAATTACTCCTTCAGGGCCGTATGGCTTACGTGGGCCAAAGGTTTTTGAGTCCTCAGAGTGGACAACATGAGCCAACGAATCTGGCCGCGGCTGGTGTAACTTGGCAACCTCGGCGTTGGTTTACGGCAGCTTTAAGCGGTAGTAATGCCACGACACCCGGACGTGTTGGGCAATTCAATCGCTACATAAGTGCGAGTGTTGCTCTTGCGCCGAGTGATGCATTGCCGGCTTTTTTTATCTCCCACACGCAGAGCGGTACGACGCAATTGAGAAGCTCGGCTTTCACATTGGTTACCGCAATGAAGAAATTTCACCGCTGGGATATGTTTTTCAACGGCTCGCGCATTAAAACTTTCGGAGATGCTGCGTTCAATGCACAGGTTGGTGGAAACATCAGGATCAATGAATCAAATAGTCTGGAGGTGAGCCAATCGGTGGGAACTCGCGGGTTTCTAAACGGGATGGCAACCTGGCGGCGGTCAAACTTATTTCGCAATCGTATCTCGGTAAGTGGTGGATTGGGTTACACGAGGAATGATTCCGCTCCGTTATACACAACGGAACAGCTATCAGCCTCCGTTAAGTTACCGCGAAACACATCGTTGCAGGTTAGCTATTTGCGCACGCAAACTGGGACGACAGCATTACTTTCCTTGCATGGCTTGTTCTTCAACTCCAAACGAGCCGAGCGTGCCCTCAATGGTCCACTCACTGAATTGAATTCTTACGGAGCTGTTTATGGTCGAGTTTACCAGGACGTGAATCTTAACGGTCGGTTCGATCAAGGTATCGATCAGCCACAGGCAAATGCCAGGGTGAGGATTGATGGAAGTCGCTATGTGGTTTCGGATGTAGAAGGGAATTTTCGAATTGACACGGTTGTGCGCGGGGAGCATTCGGTCTATCTCGACCTGTTATCGCTCCGGGCTGATCTGACACTCCTGGATCGTACTCAGCAACTAATTTCGCTCGATGCAAAGCATGACGTTATGGTCGATTTTCGCATTGTGCGGACGGGCCGTATTAGTGGAGTAGTATGGCTCGATGCTAATGAGAATGGTCGACTGGATGAGGGTGAGCAGCCCTTACCGGACGTGCGAGTTGTGACTAGTAGTGGTCGCGATACGCTGACCGATGACAAAGGTTACTTCATCATAGGTGACCTTCCACCCGGCGAGCACATTGTTCTGTTGGATGAAAAAACAATGCCAGAACGCACCCAATCAGTTGCCGGCTCACAATCTTTAAAAGTAACCGGAGCTAACGAAACCGTTACCGCGTTTCCAGTAGTGCCACTACCAGATCAGGTAAAGAAATTTCCGCGAGAAGAGTAGGAGATCTGAGCTGAGCCGCGCATTGCTGGAATCACCTTAATGGAAAAGAAACATCAGTAATCTCTTCGCACAAGCTCAAAAATCTCTCCTGCAAGTAGGCATCATGGGCTTCAGGATTAGGAGGGGTTTCTTTTAGGTGAAAAAAATATTCACCACGGACCTTTGCCGCCTCATCGTTGCTTACAGCAAGCCAGCTCTGCGTCTCGTATCCTTTTTGCAAATCATCAGTTGCATCTCGCCCGCCCATCTTTGTCGGTACCCAACCCGGATCGACTGCATTGGCGTAAACGTGTGGCCATTTCCGAGCCACCGCCATGCAAAGCATGACCACATGCAACTTCGAATCTGAGTAAGTGATACTACTATTTTTATTTTTGAAGCTTTTCAGTTTTGATTGTCCCTGCAGGTGCATTCCGGAACTCAGGTAGATCAATCGGTTTGGCCTCTGTATGAGACACGTAAGAATGTAGGGGGCCAAGGTGTTAACAGTGAATATCTCGTTTGCAGACGCTCGATACACACCAGCGTTATGAATCACCGCGTCAAACTTCCCCAAAGCGTTCACTCTTGAAGCCAACTGTTTTGTCTGGTCAATAGAGCCAAGGTCGGCTGTTACGACACAGTTGGCGTCTGGCACTTTGTCCAGAGCCTCTTGTCCCCGGTTTTCGTTACGTGCATGAAGCACAACCTCGTGGCCTTTGGAGATCAGATCTCTTGCAGCTAACTGCCCTAGACCATCTGCTGACCCTGTGATGAATATTCTTGCCATTTAAGAAATCCCTTTTCTAACTATTTAAAACAAAAATGCTGGAGCTTTGTCTCAAAAGTAAATCTTCGTTGTAACGACTCTGCCTCAAAAGTCAGGTTTAGCTAAAAGATAGGACTCTTTTGGTTCGTGTTGATTCGAGTAACTTCGAATCGCTTATTTCCCAAGGAGGAAGAACGCTCCACGAAATCACACGAAATAAACACGAAACTTGGGGTTCAACGAAATCGAATTTGTGGGGTAGAGCCGGCAGTAAGGAGTAGGCGTTTAGGAGAAGGCGGGAGTGAAAAGCTCCCGCCTAAAGAGACCATCAGCTGCAAACATCCGCTGCTAAGGGGCGAGCAAATCAGCGTCAGATGCCAATAGTCTTTTGTATACGACTAAGTCGGTGCTGAGTGGGCGGAGCGTACCTCCTTGAGGATCGGTCGGGTCCTCGGCTGGTGCATAGTTCCTGCTACGTCCTTGAATTCTGGTCAACGTATTTTCGTCTGTCACCGAAAACAAATATGTGCTTCGAGAATTCAAGAACAGCAACAAATCAACCTTGACGTTCGGGAAGCCATGCAAAGGCGCAGTGCCTGTTGGTAGGTAGACTGAATTTATCATTGTCACGACCAGCATTCCGTCCTCGCGACACTGCCAGCTACCAATACTCGTTGTAATTGTTCCACCGGACAGCATTATGTCCGGTGCGCCTGTGTATTCCTCAGACACGTTCCCGTCACCTGTCAAGGTGAGTTGGTCGATAAATTTATGGCTTACGTTTGATCCGTCGCCCCAAACGTCTGGAAACGAAACTACTGTGACGTAAGACCCGACAAACTTCCCATTTTTACAACCGGTCTCGGCAAAAACCGGCATTACCATGAAGGTTAACAAACCCAGAAGGGCCAATATGGTGCTTTTAAGCTTCGACATGACTTGAAGTCTCCTTGATGAGTTCTCCGGCTGAGATGCCATCGATCTGGACCTGGCAGTAGCCGTTTTTTTGCTCTACTTTTAAATGCGCAGGTTCGATGAGAAACCTCTAATGACGAGTCTTCAAAAAAAAACATCTATTGAATGGCCCAAAGCTGTACGCTGCCATCGCGTCCCGTTGTAGCTAAGAACTTTTCATCGGGCGCAATGGCAACTGGCGAATGGACTGCTGCCAATGTCATGACCGGGTCGCCCGTACCGGTCCAAACGTTTATGCTCTTATTTCCTATCGTTAATAGGAGTCTTCCTTGCGGGCTAAGAAGAATCTCGATGGCATCCCAGTAGGTACCGAACAATACCAGTCTGTTGACATCTGAATGTCGGGAAAGTGTCGCTCGGAGTTTTGTCGTGGAAACATCCCAAACTCGGGCATGCGTATGGTAACCAACTGTCAACAGTGTTCCTGTGGGATTGAACGCAACCCTTCGGGCGATTTCTTTGCCCGCAGGTAAAGTGGCTACTAAACTACCAGTTTCAACTTCCCACAATCTTGCCGTGCCATCACGACTCGCGCTCGCAAGTAATCGCCCATCGGAGCTAAATGTGAGGCTGTAGATTGTACTGTGATGTCCCTGGAGGAGAGCACGCAACCGTCCTGTGCCAGCATCCCACAACTCAATGCTGTTTAGTGAATCCTCCGTAGCAATTACTTTTGAGTCAGGACTAAACGTAGCACCCCAGAGTTTGAGATCGGCGTAATAAGGAATGAGGATGTCTCGTTCTTCGGGTGGCTTGAGTTCTGCGATCAGTCGACCACTGTTTGGGTCCCAAAGAAATCCCTTTTTCCCTCCGTACCGGATCACACGTCTACCATCAAAACTGAATTTAGAATTTGCAAATGAGCCTTTGTAGGCAGAAACAGTTTTGATTAGTTCACCCGTTAGAGGTTCCCAAAATTTCAACTCATCATGATCCGTCAAAGTCACGATATCGCCGAGGCCGGAGCCGTTTGGATAATAAATAATCAGTCCGCTGAGCGTAGTCTTGAGGTGTCCGGTCTGCGCCTCCCAAAGTTTTGTCGTTAGCCCGTTCGACTTTTCCCTGTTACTCGTAATGAAGGTTTCTCCATCGACGCTAAAGAATGCCTTCAGTAATTTTCGAAGAGCAGGGAGGCTCGCCATTAACGTGCTGGTTTTAGTGTCCCAGAGCTGCACTACATCCCCCGTGCGCACTGCCAACAGACCGTGCTTACTGAACGGTTCGTCCCATGTCGCAAGCTCAGAATTACTCAGTGTTTGTACCAGCTTCAGTGAGACTGGCGCCTGCTCTCCGGACTTAGTTACTGGTAGACATGGTGAAGCCGCGGCCAGGATGACGACTAGCGAAAATATTCCAGACCTTACTCGGGAAAACTGTTGGCCCATAAGCATGCTTTGCTCCTACATGAAATTTGCCGACAGGAAGCGATCCTCGCTATCGACCAGGGTATTTTCTTCATGTAGGTGATGCCTGTGAGGTTCACTTGTTGACCTTTCTGCACTGTCACATCTGATGGGATGATCGATATGCTTTCAAACGCGATGGAGATTGAAAGGTTGCAGATGAATTTGCGCACACGTTGAAGCGGCAATAGGCATTGACTTCTCTCATGCCTTTAGTAACCCGCTTATTTTAGAGACAAACCCTGGTCCTGGGAGCGCGGTCGTCCTCGCCTGCTCGCTTGCCTACATTCACCCCACTTGGATAGGAAAGTTCGAACTTGTGTAGTAATGGGCTGTCTTCCGGTGTGCTACGACGGGCATGATCGGCCATTACGTCATCCGTAACGTAGACCTGTAAACCGTGCATGGCTGCTATACGACGGGCGATTGTAAGATTTGCCGGCCGCGCTTCCGCCGCCAATCCAGTAGGCATGTTGGAGTTCGCAAAGCGCCGCACTTTCGTGCCATTTAGGTGACATAACTGTAAGGTTAATAGATATTTTTATTTTCACTTAAACAATGATAGGAAAATCAAATATCTCTGTAGCTCTCCTTGGGTTAGCGATCCTGTGCGCGGACTGTCAAGCAACCGTCTTGTACGTGAGATTCAACTCACATGAAATCGTAATTGGGGCGGATAGCAAACGCACCGCAGAAACTGGCGCCACCATTTGTGTCTGCAAGATAACTCAGATTGGGGACACGTTTGTTGCCTCAGCGGGTCTCGCTGAATACGGTGAATTCGATCCTCGAGAGATAGCGAAGGACGCGATAGCGAGTACGAACACAATCGTAGAGGCGCGAACCAAATTCGAAAAATTAATCGAGAGACCACTCCTCGACGTCCTAAAGAAAGTAAAAAACCGGAATCCGGAACGCTATGCTGCTTTCAAGCAGGGCGCGGCGGTAAACATGATCTTTGCCAGATTCAACGATGCGCCAGAACTTGTGGGCATTGCGCTGACACCGCGAGAGGATCGTAATGGTTCAGTCGTATTAGATAAGAGGGAAATCACACTGATCGGAGAACTGAAGCGGTCGCAGCGGATTTTTGTTGGTGTGAGCAAGCGGGCTGAAATGATCCTGGATCGTCCAAGCTTGTGGGCCAGGGGAACCGTTGCCGGTGTACAAACAATCCTGGAGATGTCGATTGAAGATAATAAGGAAGCTGGTGGGCCAATCGACGTGGTCCAACTCACCAAGGGAGCGGTGAAGTGGTTTCCACGGGAACCAAGTTGTGATGCGAGGAGTAGGAGGATCGATGAGCAGCCATCGAGCTGCAAGTCGTCAGGAGTATCCCTCAAAATTTGATTCCGGGAAAAAGTTTAGACCTCAGCAAGGTCCAAAGGTAGGAAAGGGTTGGCTTGCCCCCGCTAACGTAAAACAGCACTGACATCGGAACAAAACAGAATTTCAGATCTCAGATTTGAAATTTCACAGTTTTGATTCAATGTATTTACTGTGAAATCTCAAATTTGCGATCTGAGATTCTTGTTTGTAGGCACTAAAGGGGAAAGGCCACGATCAACAAATCTGGTACCTTAGATATCCAAACCCGCGGGTTCTCGAAGCGTCTCTTTTGTCTGACTCATCCTGAGAGATGTCGGAGTTGTTAGTTGCAATTGATCCGAATGGTCTTGGATGTTTCTATCAAACTGGTGGCTGAGCCGGTCGATCGGTACCCTGATAGTCTTACTGAAGCTAATCGAAATCGAATAGCCCAAAACTCTAGTTGATATAGTCATTTTGGCGTCTGCTCCGGGGAGAAAGCACTACCCACTCTTCAGGCTGGCCCCACGTTTGCCGCCCAGCTGAAGATGGATGCCCGCAGAATAAAGACTTCCGCTAAATCTAACAACGGAGGACTTTGCCTATTCGAATGGCAGAAAACTGCCTGTGGAAATACCTCTATTCTACTGACGAGACCCCATCAGGACTGATCATAATGAACGAACATTCACCATTAGCTGCATTACAGAAGAGTGTCCCACGGCGAATTATCTTCGTGCTGGTAGTGTCCGGGAAAGTGAAATTGAAATTAGCGCCCTTTAAACCAGTCTCCAATTGCTGGAGCTTCTCGTCACCGCGAATGAACTTAATTGCGTCGACCTGGGCCACTCTCTGCGGGCCAGGGACCAGGACCACGTAAAACTGGGCCTCGGTGGCCTTCAGATTCTTTTGACCCGATGCAAATTTGATCGTTCTAATGTTCCGCGAGTCGTCGGACGGGAACTTCATGATCTCATCACTCTTGGCTTTCCCCACTAGTCGGATTAGCCCTGCCATCGCTTCCGGCACTACTCGCGTCGATACCGCAGCCAGGGCATAAGTCTGTGCTGCCTCATCTTTCTTTCCGGCCTTCTCCAGGATCTCAGCAAGATGGCAACCAACCTCGCTATGTTGCACTAACGACCATGCGGAGCGAATGTATTTTTCTGCAGCTGCTATATCTCCTTTTTGGTAGTAGACCCAACCAAGCGTGTCCCAGTATGCAGCAAGCGCCGATACGCGGCCCAAATCGCGCAATGTCAATTGATCAATTTCCGTGTTACGGAGTTCGGCCGCAGTGGTCGTCACCGCCGACTCGGCATACTGCTGAGCCTTCTCTAATTGGACTTTGTTGAGAGCTAGGTTGTAGGCAACGTCATTCCAGACAAGTGGACCAGGCGAGAGTTTGATCGCTTTTTCGAACGCCTGAATGCCCTTAACCGAATCTTTCAGATTGAGGTAGGCGCTACCGAGGCTCACATAAAGCATCTCCTCTTCGGCATCGAGCGAGATGGCTTGTTCAAGCTCAGGAACAGCCTCTTTGTACTTCCGCCATTCCACGAGCATGCGACCAAGATTTGCGTGGGCGTTGGCATCAAGTGGAGTGATTTCGAGTTGCTTGCGAAACGCAGTTTCGGCTTCACTGTAATTTCCCTGGACCCAGTGAACTCGTCCCATTAGGTTGTAAGAATAATTATCGAATGGGTTGATCTTTGTTTGTTCACGGAGGGTTGATATCGCTTCGTCGTATTTCTGTTGAATAAATAAGGACCAACCCAATTGACGACGAATGTCTTTATGCTTTGGTTCCTTCTCAAGAGCTCGCTTGAGCAACTCTTCAACCATCGGAAAGTTTTCATTCTTAGCGGCCGCTTCCGCCGCCTGGATCAGGTCTTCAACTGTTACTGAAGTAGGGATCGCCGGTGTGCCGGCAACGTCGGTCTCAAGTGCAAGCGTTTGTTGGCCATCGGCTCGAGTCGAGGCAGCAAAGGCTATGTAATCCTGCGTTCTATCCGCCGGAAGTTCGTATCGATTTAGCCGGTATCGCCGTTCTGCGGTTAGTGTATTGCCTTCCAGTTTGTAGCTGGCGTTGTATTCTGCGTAGTCGCGTGCAACTTTGAGGGCGACCGGGATTCGCGCCTCGTATTTAGCAGGCAAAGTGAGTTTCAGTTGGTAAACAATATCGATAGGTGGACCGAGTTGAATTGGTTTTGAACCTTCCTGCTTATCAGGATCTACATTAGCCACATCCACTGTCGGCAGTGGTAGTCTGACTTTCTCTTTCTTACTGGACCAGTCAAGAAAACTGTCGTTCGAGAAGCTGTATTCGACTTCGAACGGAGTATCCAAAGCCGCAGGATCGCCAGGGCTGATCTCACTGACTTCCATGCCCCGCACACCTGAAATCATTCCCAGGTAAAAACCGAGGTGTTTCCAATCGGTCTTTGGCGTTCGGCGGAATAGCATTCGTAACATCATTTCCGAATCGCCGCGTAATTTCAGATGGGCGTGTCCGGTAAGTTTTCCGAGATCGTTGATCTG
>JBKPQV010000821.1:0-4605 GCA_046734235.1 Acidobacteriota bacterium | reverse complement strand
GTTTGAGCAGTCTGTTTATAGCCAGTAACGGGTTGAGTAACAGTAACCTTTGCGTCTGGTACTAGCGCACCAGTGGGATCCTTGACGATTCCTTGAATGGAACCAATTCTTGCCTGCGAAAAAACGGATGATGCCGCTAATAATAATAAGATGCCACTGACCACAGTGGCCTTCACTAAATCTCTAAATAACATGGCTGCCTCCTAGAAAATTCCCTTGAGGTCTTGCAGGATCACAACACAGTCATCTCCATCTGGAGAGATGTTGCGGTCCGCAACAGATTCTTTCGTGAAGTGAAATACCACCGCACGAAAGTGAGCGGTTCTAGTTGGCTAATGGAGGCGCACGACCTGAATGAGGCCGGCTGGCGTGTGAATGGATTACTACCGTTTCAAGACGGCTAACTAGCTTTTGAACATTTAGCTGGGTAGCTAGAGGTCGGCTAGTTAAGAGGGTCGCTGTGAAGTTCTGATGTAGCTGGCATATCAGACATTCGCTGCAACCCGATTTCCTGGCGATTGAACCGTCTCCCGAATCTGCTTCCGAGACTGACGAATACTTGTCAGTTGAGACCAGTACATTGCTGTGCTTGTGAGAGGCCTCGACGGTGGTGCCATAGAAAATAAAGAGAACCAGTAACGCGCCAATGGCTCGCGAAAGCAATGAACGTTGGCTTGTTAAGGCGTTAACTAACATACTGGTTCCGAGTTAGATGTGTTAGAGTCCAGAACGTTGGACGCAGGCAATTGTACTGATAGCCACTCTAAAAACGCAATTAGACCCGAGAGCAGTTGATTCGGTACCTTCAAAACAGCCTCATCACCAGTTGGCCCAGAAGGATATTTGGTTTAGTTGCCTTTATCTTTGGCGTTTTTATCCTTACCGCGAACGCTCAACCGACAACTGCTGAGGTCCGCGTCAGCTTAAACACCAATTCACAAATTCTCATCGAAATAAACCTGGCGAGTCAGCAAAACAGTTGGTCCTTTCGAAACGCATTTGCCGGAGCAGTGGGATTGGGTGAGCGGATCAAGGAGTTCCAGGGATATCGGGCCGGCAAAACCATTTCTGTCAATAAACTTGCGACCGGGGAATTTCGGTCCGTGGAAAAGGCTGATCGCATCACTTACGTTTTGGAGACTCCACTTCAGCGTCCAGCCGATTTGGCCCACATATCCTGGCTAACACAAGAGAGTGGACTGTTTATGTTAGGCGACTTACTCCCAGAATCTATAGGGGCAATATCTATTGGCTTTGGGTTGCCGGAAGGATGGGTTGTTGAATCATCGCTGGACTACGATAAGAAGGGTGTCTATTACTCTGAGCATCCTGAGGAATGCGTTTTCTTTGTTGGTCAACGATTGCGAAATGTGTCGAAGTCTGTCCAGGGGATGGATCTAAGAATCTCAATCCAGGGATCCTGGCCTTTCGATGATGAAAAAGTGTTGAAGTCAGCCGCTAAGTTGATGGAGTTCTATTCCAACCTCACAAATTTCAAATTGCGAAAGCGCACGGCGGTCTTCATAGTCCCGATGCCGGCTGGTGTCAGTTCACAATGGAAGGCAGAGACAAGAGGATCTACCGTTGTCTTATTGTTAAACCCTCAGGCTGGTTTCAGAAACTGGTCTGCTCAACTTGGCGTGATTTTCACACATGAGATTTTGCATCTGTGGGTCCCAAACTCACTGAATTTGACTGGAGACTATGACTGGTTTTTCGAAGGCTTTACTCTTTATGTGGCCTTACAGGCGGCATTGAAACTGAAGCTCATTGACTTTAAGGAGTATTTGAATACTTTGGGTCGCGTTTACGACTCGTACCTATCCTATTCAGAGAACGCGACGTTGATTGAAGCCTCAGAGCGTCGTTGGACAACTTTGACTCCTGTGGTGTACGACAAGGGAATGCTGGTGGCATTTCTTTATGATTTGACTATCCGGCTGAAAAGTGACGGCAAGTCGTCACTGGAGGATGTTTATCATTTGCTTTTTGCCCGGAATCCAGCTGAGCCTGGAGAAGGGAATGACGTTATAATCAAGCTGCTTGGGGCGTCGCCAGCAACAAAGGACTTTTCCACGGCGTACATTGAAAGCAGAAGCAAGGTTGATCTTCAACAAGCAGTCGTCCAGTTTGGCCTTGACGTTAACAGTAGCGGAGCCACTACCAAAGTCAGCGTCAGGAACCAATTGACGCCAAATCAACAAAACTTGTTGCGATCTCTAGGATACCGAAAGTGATTCAGCTTAGGAGCAAGATGCGCGTAGTAAAAATGATCTTAATTTTGGCCCACGCAGTTTTGTTGGTGGGTTGTAGTGCTATTGCACAGCGTAGCAGCAGCGGTGTGATAGTAGCGCGACGAGCGCAGATTCGCAGTTCGACGGCTGTAGTCGCAGCTGATCTCTTGCAAGTCAATCGTGGTGACCAGGTCGACATAATGGATTCTGTTGATGTAACCGATCCCAACGATAACACCAGGAAGGAACGTTGGCTCCACGTACGCGGCCATGATGAAGACTCGACAGAGGGATGGATCGAAGCGCGGAACGTTATGCCCGAAGACGTTTTGGATTCGTCAAAGAAATTAGCAAAAGAAGACGAAGGAATTCCGGCGCAAGCTACCGGGCAATTGCGTGCAAGTTCGAATTTACGTTTGACTCCTGATCGTAGTGGAAACGAAAACATAATGATGAGGCTCGACAGTGGATCGAGCTTTGATATCGTCAGCTGGAAGCGAATACCAAAGCCGAAGTCGTCGGAGGCGATCGAAAGCGACGTTGCGCCGAAGGCCGGCAGCGCTCAGCAAGGCAACGCCAAATCAGCTCGACAAAATGAAGAGAATAACGAGCCCGAGGAAACAAACGAGCTCTGGTACAAAGTTAGATTGCCGGCAGCTTCTTCGCCCGCTCCCGCTGGTTGGATTTATGGCAAACAGGTTGAGCTTTCTGTTCCGAGTGACATCATTTTTTATCGAACCGGGAGAGAGTTTGTTGCATGGCAGCGTCTTGATGGTGAAGTGAAGAACACTGGCGCCACTAGTGATAAAGATGTCGCAAAGGAAGTGAAACCTGGTAGTTGGCTGATCCTTGAAAAGAGTAGCTCTAATCAGCCGCACACCCTCGACGAGCCCGATTTCGATAGGATCTACGTGCTTGGTTACGACAAACGCAATCAAGAACATTACACGGCATATCGTAGTCCTGATCTTAAAGGATTTCTGCCGGCAAAGGTCGACGGTCAGGGTGAGAACAAGACGTTCACCGTTCGTGTCCAGGATGAAGGCACTGATGCGAAGGATGTCCAATACACTCTCTACAAGGATGCAAGGGGTGTGTTGAAAGTCACGCCACCAAACATCGTTCCTCGAGAGAAGCGACGGCGGTAATGCAACGTCCCCTTGTCATTGGTGTTGGCGGATTTACTTCAAACGTTGGTAAGACGACCTTGATGTGCGACTTGCTACGTGCCTTTCCCGGTTGGGAAGCAATAAAGACTACCCGCGGGCACTATCGGTCGTGTGGCAAGGATCCAGAAGCTTGTTGTGTAAGCGACCTGCTGGCCGATGAACCCGTCATTCGCTCTGGAAGAGAAGAAACATACGACACCGGTAAGGACACAGCGCGTTACTGGGACGCCGGGGCGTCAAATGTGCATTGGTTAATCGCAACTGACGGTCAGATTGAAAAGGGAATCAGGCAAGCGCTGAATCGCGTCAAAGCTCAGGGCGTATTTGTCGAAGGCAACTCATTTTCACAATACGTGGAAACTGATTACTTCGTTATGGTGAAGCGTTCCGAAAACAACGCGATCAAGAAGACCGCTAAAACGCTTTTGCCAAGGGCAAGTGCAATCTTCGTTTCTGATGCGCGTGACCCTGTCGCGAATGAAAGTGCAACTTACCAAACATTTGTTCCCGCCAACTTCAATGACCTTGTGAGTAATCTTCGTTCAGTAATAACTCGTCTAGAGGCCTCGGGGCAGTAGCCCGAGACACAGAGAGCCAAAGTTCATGGAATCGTTAGATCAGTTGCTGAAAGAATGTGAGCACCTGCATGGACACATGTGTGCGGGGCAGCTGCTTGGCGCACGAATGGCAGTGCTCGGCTGCAAGCTAATTGGTATCGACGATCCGAAAGGACTTGATCGCAAAAAGTTGCTGGTCTGGGTTGAGATTGATCGCTGTATGGCAGATGCAGTTAGTGCTGTAACCGGAGTTCGTTTAGGCAAACGAAGCTTGAAGTATGTTGATTATGGAAAGGTCGCGGCAACTTTTCTGAACGTTGAAAGTGGAAAGGCTTTTCGTATTGTGGCGTTGGAAAGTTCCAGAGCCTTGGCAGATTCGAAGTATCCGGACATTGACAACAAATCGAAACGACAATTTCGCGCGTACTCAGAAGCAGCAGACGAAGAACTGTTTCGGATTGCCGAGGTTCAGGTGAAATTAAGCGATTGCGATCTACCAGGTAAGCCACGTTCGAGGGTGCTATGTTCCGCTTGTGGTGAAGGCATAAACGATAGTCGCGAATCGACCAGCGAAACTGGTGAGATTCTTTGCAGGCACTGTGCTCAAGGCGGATATTATGTAGCTGTTTTGTGAGGCAACTGGGC
>JBKPQV010000820.1:0-5684 GCA_046734235.1 Acidobacteriota bacterium | reverse complement strand
TTTCGATGAATCAGTACTTGGGCAGTCAGCTTGTGAGCAGGCTATCGATTCCGCGATGTTAGACATTATTTCTTCTTCGCAGCCACAAGACTTTCCGGTAAAGACGGCGACCCATTGTCGAACCTGTAACTTTCTGCGCGTATGTACGGCCGGAATGAACTTTATTCAAGAGATGTAAGGACACCACTCGGAGTCTCAATTTCTTCTTAGCGAAAGTTCAGAAGACACCACCGGCTTTACGCCAGGTGGAGTTTCAACTTCTTCGCTACCACAAACCCGCGTTCTTCTCGCGCGGCGTAGCCGCGCGCATGGCGTTTAGTGCCGCGCTCAGTAGCAAAGAAATTGAAGCCCCAACCGGCATAAAGCCGGTGGTGTCCCGCAAAGAAGTTCCATTTTCCAGACTCAGCCTTTACTATCCCAACGCCATGACCACAATTAAATCTTTCGACGGCGAGGAATTTGACGCCTACCTGTCAATACCCGCGAGCGGCTACGGACCAGGCATAGTCGTTTTGCAGGAAATCTTTGGCGTGAACTCCTATATGCGAAGTATTGCTGACTGGTATGCGGCGCACGGCTTTGTTGCTATCTGCCCCGATCTATTCTGGCGCCAGGGAAGAAATATTGAACTAACAGATGCTGATTGGAATCGGGCCATCGAACTTTACAACGGGCTCGACGAAGAAAAGGCAGTTGAAGATTCTGCGGCTACGCTTAAGTTCCTGAGACGTCATCCGGCGTGCACTGGCAGAGTGGGTGCAGTAGGTTTTTGTCTCGGCGGCAACCTGGCCTATTTGTTGTCAGTAAGATTTAAGCCCGATAGTGCGGTTGGTTATTACGGGGTCTCAATCGAGAAGTCGCTTGGAGAGGCACCAAATCTCACAAGCCCACTCATGCTCCATATCGCCGGGAACGACAAGTTTTGTCCACCCGAAGCCCAGGCTGCAATTCATGACGCTCTAGGTGCTAATCAAATAGTTACTCTTCACACTTACCCAGGACGCGATCACGCCTTTGGTAGAGTTGGTGGGGAACACTACAGCCAGGCGGATGCGGAACTCGCCAACCTAAGGAGCCTCGAGTTCTTAGTTCGACACCTTTCAGGCTCGGGACTCGCTACGGCAACGCAAACGCTTTCAACAAAATGGGATGAACACGTCAAGTATGAGTTTGCGACCAGGAACACTGACGATACGCTCGAGACCATGGTTGCGGACGCTTACGTGAACCACGTGCCGGTGATGACTGGAGGGGTTGGTCACGATGAATTGCGTGAGTTTTATTCAAAACGTTTCATTCCGCAGATGCCTCCTGACACTGGCATGACTCCTGTGTCACGAACTATTGGTGTGGACCGCGTGGTGGATGAAATGGTCTTTGAGTTTACGCACACAATCAAAATGGATTGGATGCTTCCCAAGGTCGAGCCCACTGGAAAACACGTGAAGGTCGCCTTAGTCGTGATTGTGCACTTTCGCGATGGCAAACTTGCACATGAACATATCTATTGGGACCAGGCGTCAGTCCTTGCACAGCTCGGTCTTATTGATGCAAGTGCTTTGCCCGTGGCAGGAGTCGAGAGTGCAGCGAAGGTGCTCGACCCCTCGCGTCCTTCAAACGAATTAATGAATCTTGGGAAGTAGGGGGCTTGGTGACAATGACAATTAGATCAATCAACTACCTTGCAAAGGTTAGAGGTTGGGAAGGTGGGCTTGCCCCCGCTAGCCTCAACCTGCAACTACATTCGAAGCGAAGACAGAATCTCAGATCTCAAATCTCAACCTTCGATTTCAAATCTCTCTACTTTGAGATCTCAAATTTGCGATCTGAGATTTTGTTTTTCTAAATATGGAAACACCAACAGCCAACCTTCGCCGAGATTTAGGAACACTAGAGTCGTACGCTGTTCTGATTGGCATCCTTATTGGTGCAGGAATTTTCCAGGTGACCAGTCAGGCTTGGTCTATGACTGGTCCGAGTGTGATTCTCGGATACGCGATCCTCACGCCGGCAATTCTTGCGACCTCGATTCCCTACGCTGCTTATTTATCGACGCCACTTGGCCGCGAACCTGGAGGCGAATACCTGCATATCTCGCGTACCTTGAAGGGATACCGGTTAGCCTACGTCGGATCCTGGCTGAAGATCATTTCTTACATTGGTGCTGGAACCTATCTTGCGAACGCACTCTCCGGCTATTTGATCGCGCTCATAGGCGAACGATTCAAACCATTTCAATTGGCGATCGCGCTCGCCTGCCTTGTCCTCTTCTATTTGATTCATGTGATCGGGATCCTTTGGTTTGGCCGAATGCAAGTGATCATGTCGGCGTTGAAGTTACTGGCATTGATGGTATTGATCCTGCCGGGTTTGTTTGTTTTGCAGCCCGCTAACTACACCCCTTTCTTGACGCATGGTTGGGGCGGCTTCGGCGCGAGTTTGTTGCCTCTGTTTTTTGCATATGCAGGATTCGAATCGTTGGCCCAAACAGCAGGTGAAGTTAAAGACAGCACCAAACGGCTTCCACGCATACTATTGATCGGAATTAGCTTTACGGCACTTATCTACGTCTTAACGTCGGTAGTTTCTTTCGGTGTGTTGCCCGGTTCGAAGTTGCAATCGAGTAGTGCTCCTATGGCAGAAGTTGCTTCGATCTACCTCCCCAAGGAAGCCACAATTTTCGTGATCATCGGCGCAATTGCTGCGATCATGACTGCCTTAAACGGATCGATGCTTGTTCCTTCGCGCCTGGGGATGATGTTTGTTAAGGATCAACTTGCTCCGAAGTGGATAGGTTTTGTAAATCCTCGAACAGCCACTCCTATCCGGGGACTAACCCTGACACTAATCGCTTGTGTGCTATTACTAATTAGCGGACAACTCTCGCTCGCACTTAACGTCGCAGTAGCTGCACTAGTTTGTTTGTACTTTATTCACAGTCTGGTATTTCTCTTGTTGCCAAAGTTAAATCCGTCGCTGGCAAATCAAATCACTGTGAGGCTGCCGAAATGGCTGATGCAAACCGCCGCCCTGGTGTCTGTGATTTCGATGGGGATCATGCTCGTGATTCAATTTATGGGGGACTTGGAGATTTTGAGGACCCAGAGTCTCAGTCAACGAATCACGGGACGTTCGCTGACGAGCATTGAACTACTCGTTGTTTGGAGTATAGTCGGAGTAGTCCTATATAAATTCGCGCGCATTACTTCCGGCAATGGCAGCAGGCCTACGCTTGAGCAAGAGGGTATAAATGCAGATTGAGGGAAAGCGAGTACTCGTAACTGGAGCGAGCCGCGGGTTAGGGCGAACTCTGGCATTTGCTTTTGCGGAGGCCGGCGCGAGTGAAGTATTGGCGGGCACCAGAAGAGAGCATGATCGCGAAAAGTTGCGAAGTGAAGCTTTGGATCTGGGCTTACCTATATCACCGGTGCAACTCGAGGTTAGATCAGATACTGATGTCGATTCCGTTGCTCAACTTGGATCAGTTGACATTCTCGTCAACAATGCGGGTGTTGCGGGATATGGAAATCCGATAACGATGGATCCTACATCGCTTCAGGAAGAAGTCGATGTGAATTATCTCGGGACGCTGCGTATGATTCGGGCCTTTGCGCCAGGAATGATCGAACAACGTCACGGAGTCATCGTTAACATTGCCACAGCATTTGCGAAAGTTAACCTGCCTCTCGTTGGGACTGATTGCGCTACCAAGGCGGCGCTCTTATCACTTGGCCAGGCGTTACGGGCGTACTTGTCTGAACATGGCGTAGTTGTTATTACCGTGTTACCGACAACCATCGACACTGACATGAGTCGTGGAGCAAACGTTCCCAAAATGGGCACCGAGTTTGTGGCGCAGGAGATTCTAGAAGCAATCCGCGAGGAGAAGCACGATCCACCAATTGGAGACGAAGCTCATGGAGTGTTGGACGGATTGGCAAAAGATCCGATTGGGTTTGAAAGAATGATGGGACATTATCGGGCGGAATAGGAATAGGACCTCCAGGATCAATAAGACCTATTAATTGCGTTTTTGACCATGACTATAGATCGCCATCGCTACGCGTTTCCGACCCTGGCTTCTGGGATACATCTGCTGAGCCATAGCCTCGGTCCGGTGCCGCGGTCTGCGCGCGAGTCAATGCTTGCCTATTGCGATGCGTGGGAGAATCACACTGGTGAAGATGCATGGGCTACGAGTTGGTGGCAACTCTCGCAAGAAGTCGGCGATAGGTTCGCTCGCATTCTTGGTGGTCAACCTGGCTCGGTACAGATCCAGCCAAACGCATCGATTGGTCTGGCAACTGTTGCATCATGTTTTGATTTCAATAGCCATCAGAGAAATAAGGTTGTCACCACCGCGCTCGATTTTCCGTCGATGGAATACATTTGGGACGGTCAAAAGGAAGTGGGCGCACATATTGAGGTAGTCCCCTCGTCGGATGGGATCTCAGTACCACTTGAGAAGATTCTCGATGCGATCGACGAAAAGACAGCGCTCGTTGCACTTGCTCACACATCTTATCGGAGTTCATATCGAGTAAATGCAAAGGCCATCGTCGAGCGCGCTCACGAAAAAGGCGCGTTAGTACTTCTCGATGTTTATCAATCGGCTGGTGTTGTTGATCTCGAAGCTGAGAAATGGAAAGTCGATTTTTTGATTGGTGGAACGATCAAGTGGCTCTGCGGTGGTCCAGCGTGTGGTTATCTGTATGTGCGTCCAGATCTACAACGCGACTTGAGACCACGTTTGACTGGTTGGGTTGCGCACGCGGCGCCTTTTGAATTTGCACACGCACCGATGCGCTACGCGCGTTCAGTTAGACGATTTGCTCAAGGCACCCCGAGTATTCCTGCGTTGTACTCGGCAATTCCTGGTTTAGAACTCATCGAATCTGTCGGCCTCGAACAAATCGTTACGGAATCAAGACGTCGAACTCGTCGGATCATCGAATTTGGGCAAGAGCATGGATGGAAAATTAATACGCCTTTGCCCGAAACAGATCGCGGCGGTTCAGTAATGATCGGTGTTGCGGATGGTCCACGAATGGTGGAGCGCTTGGCGGAGAAGCGTGTGTTTGTCGATTGTCGTCCAACTGCAGGCCTACGGATTTCGCCGCATTTCTTTAACACCGATGAAGAAGTTGAAGAAGCGCTCTTGATTCTCAGTAAGTTGATGGACCAATAACCAGTCCAATGAGCAAAAACTCTCAAGCAGTAATCAACTCACCGGCACCTGAATTTGTTTTGCCAGACGGTGGCGGGAATCAATGGCGACTCTCGGATCAGCGAGGCAAAGTGGTGGTGTTGTTATTTTATCCTGGCGATGAAACACCGATTTGCACTGCTCAACTATGCTCTGTGCGTGATCGCTGGGATGACTATCTTGCTACGGGCGCGGAAGTAGTCGGCATCTCATCTGACTCTGTTGAGTCACATCGCAAATTTGCCGAACACCACAATCTACCTCTGCGTTTGCTCTCCGATAGCGATGGCAGCGTGTCGGGGCTCTACGGCGCCCGTTCCCTCATTCCCGGTAAAGTCGCACGTTCAGTGTTTGTCATTGACGCGCAGGGAATTCTTCGTTATTCGGATGTTCGACCGTTGGGTCTATTCAAGCCAAAAGACGACAAGACAATCGAAGCCATTCGGGCAGCGATGTAATCGAATTGGCGACGGGGCGA
>JBKPQV010000819.1:0-4283 GCA_046734235.1 Acidobacteriota bacterium | reverse complement strand
GCTGATGACTGCGTGCATGTTCCCTGGGATGTTGTGCAAGACACAAGGTCCGTAAATCCAGGCAAAGTATCAGTGAGCACTGCGTTGACAACACTTGATGGCCCCAGGTTGTTAGCGGTTATGTTCCAGGTGGTTGTCTGGCCCACCATAGAAACCTGCGGTGTCGCCGTAATTGAAACAGCGAGGTCGGTGGTTTTCGGCAAACGCTGCAGGGTGTAGGTAATCGTTTGCGCGTTGGTGAGATCGAGCGGCACCGTCTCAGAGGTGTGTGAACTAATAAGATACGACTCAGGTTCACCGCCTCCGATTCCTACCACCGGACCAAGTGGTGAATTCTGACCATAACGCTTAATGATCGTGCCATCTCGTCGTAATTCGACTTCAAAGTTAACAACCTTTGGGTTTGCCGGAGGCTGATTACATGGTCCTTCTTCGAAAACTACGCCTTGCCAACGATAGATAACGCGATCGGGATCAGGAACAACCCGGAAGATATCGCTATCTGCACGCGCGCAAGTTCTCAGATCGAGGTCATCCCATGCGGCTGCAATCATCACGCGGCGGTTCAGTCCAACGGATCTTCCCGGGACGTCATGTGGCGGAATTCCATCGAAGTACATGGCGCCGTTAGTTGAGAGTGCTACGACGGAGTAATAACGATCGAAGTAGGGGAAATTGAATGGCAGTCCAAATAATGTGACTCGGTCTTCGCCTTGCATGAAGAGCTGAGACCCGCCAGTTGATAGCGACGACTGAGCGCTGAGTGCAACGGAGTAAGCATCTGCAAGATTCGCGGGTGTGACTGAGGTGTTTACTGTCGAGTCGCTGACGTTACCGACATTGTCGAATGTGCGAATCAGGAACGACCCAGAAGGATGTCGGAACGGAATGTTGATGTTTAGTGTTTCTGATGAACCTGGAGCTGCAGGATGTTTGTATGCGAGCAAGATGTGTGCACTTGTTACTTGATCAACAAACCGAACTTCATAAAACGATGCTTGACCACTATTGCCATCGTCACCCGGAGCAGTCCAATTAAGGGTTACGTTACGATCATCTTGATCGGCAATATGAAGTGAAGTAATTACTGCTGGTGCCGTGGTGTCGTTCTCAAGACCGTTTTGTAGCGCATGCGCCGTGTTCAAACGTGCACCGGTGATCGTTGAACTAAAAGCCGGTACCTGTTCAGCACCAAAGAGAATCGATGCTTTTAACTTTGCAGTGCTGGCGCTGGGATTGGCCGCAAGGATGAGGGCAGCAGTTCCGGTAACATGTGGCGCTGCCATCGAGGTGCCATCGAAATACTCGTAGGCGTTACCAGGAACAGTGCTTAAAACGTCCACGCCTGGAGCGGCGAGGTGAACTGATAACAGACCTCGATTACTAAAGTTAGCGAGCCCTTCTCTTCTGTTGGATGCGGCAACCGAGATTACGTTAGGAATAAAGTAGCTCGCCGGGTAGTCGGGTTGGAAATCACTATCTGTACCTTCGTTACCAGCGGATACAACAAACAAGATGCCCGCCGTATCAAGCGCTTTAATTGCGTCGAATTCGGCCTGGGAAAAACCAGTCCCACCGTAGGAGTTGTTAAGAACTCGAATGTTCGCACCCTGTGCGCCGCCAGTGGATTCCCAGCGCTCCTTCATCATCTTGGCGTAGTTGAGCGCCTTAAGAAGATCTGTTGTTGAGCCACCCTCCGGCCCGAGAAACTTTAACGAGATAATCTTGACCTGCCAGTTAACACCGACAACACCTTGACCGTTGTTGCCAACTGCGCCGATCGTTCCTGCTACGTGTGTGCCGTGAGCGTCGATCTCTGATCCATCAGGATTCGTTCCTGGTCCATCGTAAACGCTACCGTCGTTATGGAAAAAGTCGAAGCCACGAACATCGTCAACAAATCCGTTGCCGTCGTCGTCGATATTGTTTCCGGCTGTTTCGCCAGGGTTCTGCCAGATGTTTGCCAGGAGATCCGGGTGATTGGTATCGATGCCCTCATCAACTACCCCTACAACTACCGAAGAACTTCCCGTCGTTGTGTTCCAGGCAATTTCGGCATCAATATCGGCATCGGGTGTACCTGCGTTCTGTCCAGTGTTCTTTAAGCCCCACAAGTCCGAGTATCTGGCGTCGTTCGGCACTACCTGCTTATAACGTCGAAGATTTGGTTCCGCATAAAGAACGTCGGGTCGCGCTTTTAGGGCAGCGATCGCATTGGACATTTCGTCTGGCGCGACCCTGGCAAGACGAAGCCCCGGCACAACCTGATCAGCCACGCTGGTTCGTTCGAGCGTGACCGGCACCAGGCGATCATCAATAAAAATTTGAAGCTGAGACTGCGAAGCGGTTTTTGCGAAATCGGAATCTTGCTTGAAACGAACCAGGACTTCGCCGGTAATATAGTTCGAACGTTTGCTCTTAACCGCTCGATCTTTCTCAGCCTGTAGTGCCGCCTCGGAAGTGAGCAGTCCCGGACCTGCGGTAATACCAATCACACTCAGGCCAAAAACAATTAGAAGAATTCGCCAGTAACTCTGAACGAACGATGAGACAGAACGGGGGTTATGCATGCACCAAGGATGAGTTTCAGATTTGTACTACTTTCAAGCCTATGAAGGACCTGAAGATTATGAAGGGTTACCGCCGCATTGTAACAGTCTTTAAAGTCTGTCCGTGACTTATGGTGGCCCAAAACGCTGGCGATACTCAAGCGATGAAATGAACGCCTTCACCATCTCGGCATTGATGAAGTTTCCGTTGAACTGATTCAACTTGTTCAGCCAGAAGTTAAATCCCTCAAGGTTATTGTCCGGAGGATCGTCGGGATTGCGCCGGAGATATCCAAAGTATTCCGTCAAGACAAAAGTACGATTGAATTCCCTGGCCACAAAGTCGGCGTCTTCAACGAGCGAGCGCAACACAGAAGCGCGCTTCAACTGATCGCCGGGAGTTGAGCCCAATATATTAATTAGCGCGTTCCGCTCTGACGCTGACAGTACATTGCCTGCATTCAGGTCAAGCTTATCGACGAACTCTGCCGCCGTCATTGAGCTCGGAAACGCAGCAACAAAATTTGGTGTTAGTACCCAACCTTTATAAAACGCCTGCTTGTTGCCCTCGAGAAGCGCTTCCCAACCGGTCTGATTGACCACCACGTTTCTACCGATGCGCGCACTTTCAATGAAGAACTCTTTGAAGCGAGGCATAGTGCCGAACGAGGCCTTCGTCGCTCTATACACGATCGAGCCAGTCTGCTGGAATTCAATCGACTGGTAGAACGCAGCCGAAACATTAATGCGTTTCACTTCGACGCACTGAGCGTTGCTGCCACAGGAATTGATCTCGGTCTGCCAGAAAGCAAACCCAGAGGCATCTGGATCGCGAGCAAGAAAATCCTGGTATTGCTGCGAGACATAGTCGGCTGTGGTGTCGATGACGTTGTTACTGGTGCCAAGCGGTGTTGTGAATGTCCCGCCTGCGGGCGTAGTGAAAATCGCGATCTGATTTGTAGTTGGACTAGAGAAAACAAGGTTACTCGGAGAGAAAGTTGTATTTCCTTGTGAAGGCGTCAACGTATGCGTGCCGTTGACCGAGACAAGATTGAAAATTACGTTGCCAAACGAATCGGTTGTCGCCGTGGCTGATTGAGATCCTGAAAGCGAAACCGCGACACCAGGAACGCCATTACCTGATGCATTCAAAACACGGCCACGAATCTGAACCGAGGTACGCGGTTCGTCATCGTTCAGAATTCCATTGTTATCCTGGTCGATACTACGAATACGGCCCTCGCCCTTGGGAACACCAATAAAAGTCAATTCGGCTCGGGGTCCAGCAGCAGCAATCAGTGTTTGAAACGAAGCGGGCGCTTCTGTAAGGCTGTCGGGCAGGAACGAGCCACCAGAAAACAAGAAACTTCTGGGAGTTCCGCCGTAAAGACCATGCACGACCAGGTCACAGTTGTTTTGTGCTGACTGGCTGAGGAGCAAGTTTAGCCGTTGGGTAACCGCGAAGGTTCCTTTGTTCGTCGCATCAACTGTCACCATCAAACCAACCGCAGGAGGTGTGCCAGTATCGAGCCGCAACATCATCTGCTCCATGTCGCGACGCCATTGTGCTGCAGTTAGAGGATCGGTATTGAAGACAAACTGTGGCGATAGCATGAAGTTGATGAGCGTGTCGAACGAGCCGTCGTGAATTAGACCAAAACCGGTGATCTGTCTATCAGTCGAAGTCCGGTTTATTCCGATCTTTTGATAAAGGCCACGGAGTTGGGGAACTTT
>JBKPQV010000818.1:0-6013 GCA_046734235.1 Acidobacteriota bacterium | reverse complement strand
TCGAAAAGGCTCGCTTTGACAAGATGCTGGGGCACAGTGAAATCAAATCGTTGATCACGGCCCTGGGTACCGGAATTGGCAAAGACGATTTCGACATCACCAAACTCCGTTATCACAAAATAATCTTGATGACGGACGCTGACGTTGATGGGTCGCACATTCGTACATTGTTGTTGACGTTCTTCTATCGACAGATGCCCGAGCTGGTTGAACGCGGACACGTCTACATAGCTCAACCACCGCTGTTCAAGGTCAAGCGGGGCAAGAAAGAAGAATACATCAAGGACGAGGGCTCAATGGTTCGTTATCTCATGCGCATGGCCACAAGCGACATGAATGTGACACCTGTTGGCGCCAAGGAAGCGATCGAAGGTAAGGAACTCGCCAAGTCTCTCGAGAAAATGGTCGACTTCAAACACTATTGCGAACGCGCCACTCGCAGGCTGTCCGGAGATGCAGGATTGTTGAATGTGTTACTCGAAACTCTCGCGGGACGAAAAGGCCTCTTACGCAAAGAAGGCTTAACGTTGCGCAAAGCGTTTCAAGACGGTGAGTTGATGCAGAAGATCGACAACGCTATTAACAAAGCCGGCTACGAAACAGAGTTGACGCCGGATGAAGAGCACGGCCTCTGGGAAATTGAGACTACGACACGATCGGGCATCAACATTGCCATAGATTGGAATTTCGCCAGTTACGTCGAATTCCAGAAAGCGGTGGAGCTCTATAAGAGCCTGGAAGAAGACCTGTCTGGTCCATTCATCTCTGGTGAAAACGGCTCGAGTGAGGAAGTTCCTACAAGAGAGGCGCTGCTTGATAAAGTTCTTACGGCCGCGAAAAAGGACCTGACGATCCAACGTTACAAAGGGTTAGGTGAAATGAATCCAGAACAGCTTTGGGAAACGACTATGAATCCCGATAAGCGAACCCTGTTGGAAGTTAGGATTGATGATGCCGTCGAAACCGATGAAATCTTTACGGTATTGATGGGTGACGCCGTTGAGCCACGCAGAAAATTCATAGAAGACAACGCTCTCGACGTTCGCAACCTGGATGTGTAAGAAAAGATAGGACCTATAGGACGTATAAGACCTATTATTGGTCCTATTGGTCTTATAGGTCGTATAGGTCCTATTCTCGATAACGCTCAACCTCAAATCGATAAAGCCTGATCGGCGTACCTGGACCAATACCAGCCTTACGAGCGGCAATTGACACCTGATCGTTAATGTCCTTCACGCCGGGAATATCGGGCAGCAACAGACCCCTCCTTTGTCCTGATTCGTCTTCAACGATCACGCCATAGATTTTGGGATTTAGTCTGTCAAGCGAAGTTTCTTCAGCTGCGGACAACACGTCGACGGAATATTTCAGATTAGAGAGTTCATCGACAGTTACCGGGTCGAAGCGCGGATCTTGTGAAGCAGCACTGATAGCATTCGCGATAATTTCTTCTGCGAGCGTTTCCTTACTTGGCTCGATGGTGCCGATGCAACCGCGTAACTCGCCGTCCTTAGTTTTCAGCGAAACAAAGCACGGCGCACGTTCATTCAGAATTCCGAAAGGACGAGTTGGGGTGGGCATCCGCATACCTGTAGACAAATACGTCTCAACGGCCCTTCTGGCTAGCCCCGGCAATTCACCCAGTACTTCATCATCCGACGAGAGTTGGGCCACCATGTATCCGACCCCAAAAGGCGCTTCGTAATTGATGAGTTCGCACTTCGGGGCAAGTTCTTTAGTTGCGCCGATTGCTACCAGAAGCGATCGATAACCACACTCGCCTGCTGTTCTGCGCACGTTGGTATCCATCGTCTCAATCTTCAGGAGATCGTTGGCATTAATTGCGGCCACCACTTCGTCATCAAAAACATGTGCGTGGGGATTGTAGCCAGCAGGAGCTTCAGGCTTAAGGCGATGACTCAAATCGCCGCTTGCAACAATGGCCACTCGCCGTCCAGTAGATTTGATCGCCGACGCAATGCACGAACCGAAACTTACATGATCATCATTTGAGAGGAAGGAGTAGCCTAGCGCCACGATCTGACCTTGCCAGCCATTGCTTAACAGGAAATACAAAGGCACAGCAGTGCCATGGTCCAGATCTCCGCCCTGGATCCTACTCACAGAGTAGCTTGCGTTAGAAGCGTGAACTTCAATTGCACTCAAGAGCTCTTCGTCTACCGGAACGGAGAATGCAGTTTCAGGGGCACGAAAACGTGCGAAGTTTCCAGTAGCGTTGGGCCCACTGTAAGCGACGAATGAGTCGGCCTCGAGCGGAGCATGAGGCGAGATCAAGACCACGGTCTCAGCTGCGGCCTCATTAATGCGTCGAGTAAACTCCGCCATCGCATCGATGGAGCTTTGCACTTCACTGATGGCTTCGCCACCGACCTCCGGTACCATGATCGGAGGGTGCGGTGCGACGCCAGTGAAAACTAAGAAACTATCAGTGCTCATCGCGGTGGTAGCAACAATGGCCCAGAGCCCGACTACATGGGCCAGACTATTTCGCAAACAAATTGTGCCAAGGAGAAAAAGGGAAACTGCCTCATTCTAACGCTGAAAACCAACAATCGAAAGCGAACTTTGGAGCCCGGAAGTTAAAAGACGCCAAAAACCAAGGCATCGTTATCAGGTAGCGCACCCGATCGCTTAAACTCTCCAACAACGATGACCACTTTCGACCTCTTAATTGTTGGTGCAGGTCCAGCTGGATCCTTCGCTTCTGAATTGTTAGCAAGGAGCGGAGCAAAAGTAGCCCTATTTGATGGCCGCCCGGAAGGTGAGCCTAAGGCTTGTGGAGGTGGGGTGACCGCGAAGGCCTTGAAGACCTGGCCGCATCTCCTCAATGCGGTTGGGCGGACCATTAATGAGCTCGACCTCTACTCTCCATCAGGCAAGAAATTGCGACTCGCTCTCGAGGAACCCTTTGCCATCTATTCTCGCCTGGCGTTCGACTCTTATTTACGCGACAGGGCCCGCGACGCGGGAGCTTCCGTAATCCCCGAGAAGGTTTCGGCGCGAAAAGTGACTAGAGCTGAAAGTTGTTGGTTGATAAAAACTGAGAAGGAACAGGAACTGAAGGGCCGGTTCTTGATTGGCGCCGACGGTGCAAACAGTGGCATTGGAAAAATGCTGGCAGGTGCTTTACCACCGTCTGATATGGAAGTTGCTTTTGGATATCGCGCCCCCTTACCAGCCACCGGTGAAGCACCAACAGTCGTCGCGTTCTTGCCGCGTTGGGTCGGTTACGCGTGGGCGTTTCCTCGTCCTGACCACATTTCTTTTGGCATCGCAACAACCCAGGAAGCATTCGAACATCAACCGTTGGATGATCTTCTCTGGCAATTCATGATTGGCTACTACATTGAACCCGAAACAAGCAAACGGAAGTTTTGGGCCAGGGATAACAGTGCGCAGGCTGAAGGTGTTCGCCACCACCTCAAAACAACAGCAGAACGGTATGCGGCGCGAATTCCAGGCCTGGCAGACAAGACCTGGGAGAACCGAAAGGTTTGTGGTAACGATTGGGCGCTATTAGGAGATGCTGCAGGTTTCGCAGACCCTGTCACGGGCGAAGGAATTTACTATGCGCTTCGATCTGCGCAAATATTTGCTGATAGTTATTTGTCGGGAAATATTTTGGATTATGAAGTACGTTGGCGCGAGGATTTTGGCGCGGATTTACGTCGGGCCGCACAGATGCGACGCCGCTTCTATGGAAACTTTTGGGGCGCACCTTTTACTGAGCGAATGATCGAATTTGCGAAAGGTCACCGCGGAGTTAAGCGAGTGCTTGGCGATTTGGTGGCAGGTGAACAAGGCTACGTCGACTTGAAAAGGAAGTTGCTCCGCGGCGCGCTGCGGCCGAGGTAAACAAATAGCAGTCAAGGTGCCAGACGTTTAATGGTCCACGTGCCTTGAGTTGATCGTTCATACAGAACTCGATCGTGGAGTCGACCGACCCGTCCCTTCCAGAACTCTATTCGCTCAGGTCTCAGACGAAACCCTCCCCAATGTTCTGGCCACGGGACTGGTTGATCGCGATAAGTTTCTTCCAGTTCAGCTTGTCGTTGCTCCAATACCTGTCGACTTGAAACCTCTTCACTTTGAGGCGATGCCCAGGCTCCGATTTGGCTCTCGCGCGGGCGAGTCGCAAAGTAAGCCTGCGATTCACTCGCATCTGTCCGGGTGACAGTGCCTTCCACTCGCACTTGTTTTTCAAGTTGCGGCCAAAAGAACGTCAACGCAGCTTTCGGATTCTCATCAAGCTCCTGGGCTTTAGCACTGCGGTAATTGGTAAAGAAAACAAATCCATTACTATCCACATTCTTCATCAGGACCATTCGTGACGAAGGCTGCCCGTTGGTTTTGACGGTTGCCAACGACATGGCTTCAGGCAGTGGCAGGCCCGCAGCGACCGCAGAATTGAACCATAGGTTGAATTGCTTAATCGGATCGGGATCTACCGATCGTTCATCAAGAGTGTCGTTTGTCATTTCCGATTATTGTTCAGCAATGTAGGGCGCAAGTCTTTGTCGTAAGTCGTCAGGCACGGGGACGGTCTCAAATGTGTCTCGCTTGACTGCGGCCAGTACAAAGTGTGCCACAGCCACTAGAGATTCTTCACCTTTGCGTCTTACTTCGAAGTTTAATCTCATCGATTTCGTGCCAATCCGTCCCACGTAGACGCTGATTTCGAGTAGATCATCCAGACGGGCAGCACTGTGAAAATCACATTCTATGTGAACACGTGGTAACCAAACATCAGTTGAATCGAACATCTCACTGAATGGCAAACCCACCGCTCTAAAGAGCTCTGTTTCGGCATTTTCGAAATACCGAATATACGCCCCGTAAAAAATGATCCGCGCCGCATCAACATCACTCCAACCAACTCGTTCCTCGAACGTAAATTTCGTATAGGGAGGCATGCTGACTAATTCACCGAGCTGAGAAATGTAGTCAGCTCCTGATTGAAGATTTCCGCTTTTTCAATGTTCGAAACGTGCGATGCATCTTCGATCACCACGAGCTTGGAGCCGCTGATCTGGTTGTGCATTGTCTCGCTGTCACTTACAGGAGTAATGGGATCTTCGCGTCCCACCAGGATCAAGGTAGGGACATTTATTTGGGACAAGGCTTCAGTGTGATCTTCGCGAGAGGCCATGCCCTGTAATGCCGCTGCCGCTCCAGCGGGTTTTGTTTTGAGCATCATGTCGCGGACTCGTTTCACAATATCCGGTCGCCGGCTCACAGTCTCAGGAGTTAATAATTTTGGCAGCATGGCACCTGTAACGCCAGCCATACCTTCCGCTAATATTTGCTCAACTTGTTGAGCTCGAATCTTCTTTCCTTCCTCAGTATCTCCCTGTGGTCTTGTATCAGCTAACACTAAAGCCTGAACCCGAGAGGGAAACTGTTTCAAAAATGCAAGCACAACGTAGCCGCCCATCGACAAACCACCGATGACGGCCTTCGGAATTTGAAGCACGTCCATTAGTTTCGAAATGTCCTGGGCCATCCGATCCATCGTAGCTGGCCCATCGGAACTATCGCTATCGCCAAAACCGCGGAGATCTGGAGTTATGACCCGGTGTGTTTCTTTTAAGGCCGTCAACTGATCCGTCCACAAAGTTCGGTTGAACGGATAACCATGGACCAGAATGATCGGTGTGCCGCCACCTACATCTTCGAAGGCCATGCAAATATCATCAATTTGGAGTTGTTTCATTGATTAGAAATCACGCTTTGCCGCGCGGGCGACTACGGAGATTAGTTCTGACAATTCCACCGGTTTGGCAAGGTATATCTGAAATCCTGATGCTAATGCCCGTTGACGATCTTCTTCCTTCGCGTATGCAGTAATTGCCACTGCGGGGATCGACGACTGTCCGTCAACATCGAGCGAACGCACTCTCTTGATTAGACCGTAACCGTCTTCTTCCGGCATCGCGATGTCGGACACCAAAACATCCGGGCGATGACCTTTGATTGCTTCTATCGCTTC
>JBKPQV010000817.1:0-3867 GCA_046734235.1 Acidobacteriota bacterium | reverse complement strand
GAAGAAGCCATCGCCATCCTTAACGACGCGGCAGCTACGGGCGATTGGTGGCTCTTCTCAATCAAGTATGATCCGGCGTTCGATTCGCTGCGAGGTGATCCGCGATTTCAGGAGTTGCTGAAAAAGTTCAGTCCGCCGAGGTAATGAGGGCCACCACACGGAGTTCGCAAGCTAATCCCGATTAACCGGGACTTCCTTTCAGGATGTGACTGTTAATTTTGACAGTTTGAAATCGCCTCGGACTAACCGAGAATAGACCAAAGCGTTTTTGGCAGAGTTTCTCGGAATGGTTCGAAAAGGAGTCCTGTATGAATAACGTGAGACTTATCCTCGCGACCCTTGTCATGCTTTGTGCAACTGGCAGTGCATTTGCTCAGGAAACAGAAAAACCAAAGCCGGAACACTTTGGCGCGACAGCCTATTCCATGCAACGCGGAGCCAGGATGGTGAATGTTGACATTCGTGTAAAAAGTTACACGGACAATGCAACAACACAACATCTGGCAGGTGCGCTATTTGAGGGTGGGCAGGAAGCTTTGACTAAATCTTTGGAGAAGATGGACGAGATCGGTGGGATCAGGCTTACGGGCCATGTTGGGTTCTACGACTTCAAGCTTATTCGCTCAAGGAAGACCCCAACTGGCCGTCGAATCGTTGCCGTTTGCGATCGACCTCTTCAATTTGCAGAGGTCTATGGCGGTACCCGGTCTAGTGATTACACTCTGGGAATTCTGATTCTTGATCTTAAGAAGAATAAGAAAGGTAAAGAAGAGGGTAGTGGAACACTTTACTATGCAGCAAAAGTAAAGATTAAGGACGGTAAAACGATTCAGATCGAGCACTTTCAAATCGATCCCGTGCGTATTGTCAACGTGAGGAAATACGGCGATTGATATTTATTTCGTCTGAGGCATCCCTGCTTATCTGACTTCAAGCAGATAACTAAACGAAACTTCTTCTCTGAGTCTCGGCGTTCTTCGCGTCTTCTTAGAAACAACCTTGAAAACTGTGTAGCTAACGTCAAAACACGAACATTCCAATCAAACAAGTTGGGAAGGAAGAGGTCAGTACCACCTCGCGGTAGCGGGTGGGCCCAAAAGATAGGTTCGAAACAGCATTTATGGCCCACCCGCTACCGCGAGGTGGTACCGACCTCTTCCTTCCCAACTTGTTCGATTTCAAGGTTCATCTTGTTATCTGCTTTTCCTTGTAAAAGCAGTGAAGCTCTGCGTTGAAACGTGCCAATCTCATAGCGTAGCCGCAAGAAAATCGTTAAGATAACGACGCTCTGAAAGCCCAGAACAATTAGCCTCGGACCCAACTTCCAAGCAAATTGAAGACGGTTGTCCCCCGACCTGATTTGAGTTGCCGCCCATGAATTTGTAGGCGGGATTGTCGAGATTTGTTCTATGGATACTGGAAACAGGTTTTCCTGACCTGATCTTCCTAATTTCAACGTGTTATTCAATAGGACGACCCGAGGACCTAAAAATCGTCGCGCTTGAATAAAGAACTCGCTCCCAACACAACTTTGTCGCATTACCGCATCGTGGCCAAACTCGGCGCGGGCGGGATGGGCGAAGTCTACCGGGCGCAAGATTCACGACTTAACCGTGAAGTTGCGATCAAACTGCTGCCTCCTGAGTTCACTAACAACCCGGACCGACTCCAGAGGTTTGAGCACGAGGCACAAGCTACATCAGCGCTCAATCATCCCAACATCCTTACTGTTTACGACATCGGTGAACACCAGGGCTCGCCATTTATCGTTTCAGAACTTCTAGAGGGCGAAGAGCTACGCGAACGTCTGAACGATGGATCGATTCCGCTCAGAAAAGTCGTTGAGTATGCGCAGCAGATCGTGAGTGGTCTTTCAGCGGCTCACGAAAGAGGAATCGTTCATCGCGATCTGAAACCGGAGAATATCTTTATAACCAAAGATGATCGGGTGAAGATACTCGACTTTGGTTTAGCGAAGCTCCGCGATCCTGACAGTGGTATGTCCGGTTCCGAAGACGCGACGCGCAAGCCTCTTACGAATCCTGGCGTCGTAATGGGTACGGTGGGTTACATGTCGCCTGAGCAGGTTCGTGCCCAGGTAGTCGATCATCGGTCAGACATTTTTTCGTTTGGTTCGGTTCTGTACGAAATGATCGCAGGCCGGCGCGCGTTCCAGCAGGAAACCATGGCTGAGACGATGTCGGCGATTCTCAAGGAAGAGCCAAAAGAACTAAGCGAATCAAATCCCAGTGTCAACGTATCCCTCGAACGAATAGTTCGCCGCTGTTTGGAAAAGAAGCCCGAGCGACGATTTCAGTCGACTTCGGATCTTGGCTTTGCATTGGAAGCATTGTCAGCCCCATCAAGCACCTCTAGTCAGACCGTTGCCGATATCGCCGTTGAAAATTCACCAGCCCGAACGGTTCGTAGACCACTCCTACTCGGCTTGGCCTTATTACTCCTTGTTGTGGGCGCTACCGCAGGAATTTTCGGCTACAACTATCTTCACAAATCTACAATTCCTACTTACAAACAGCTCACATTTCGTCGCGGTATTGTTTATCACGCGAGATTCGCTCCCGATGGTCAGACGGTTATTTACGCAGCCGCATGGAACGGTAGTCCGACTGAAATATTTTCCACTCGAGCAGGTTCAAACGAATCCCGGCCACTTGGATTATCGGATACAGATATCCTGAGTGTTTCGTCAACCGGTGAATTGGCAGTACTAATCAAACGAGAATATCTGGCTCAGTTTCTCAGCGTTGGTACGCTAGCGCGTGTACCGATAAACGGTGGGGCACCCCGTGAGATGGTAGAGAACGTCACTGAAGCCGACTGGTCTGCAGATGGTACGAACCTGGCCGTAGTCCGCTACGTCGACGGACACTGTCGCCTTGAGTATCCCATTGGCAAAGTGCTCTACGAAACGGCCGGGTACATTAGTTATCCCCGCGTCTCACCCAGTGGCGATCGAATCGCATTCGTTGATCATGAAGTTCAATGGGACAACCGTGGACGAGTAGCCGTTATAGATCTAAACGGCAAGAAGACTCTTGTCTCCGAAGAGTCGGTGGGCCAGGAAGGACTTGCCTGGTCAGCTACTGGGAACGAAGTCTGGTTTACGGCGGCATCAGCTGATGAGGCGCAAATACTCTATGCTGCAACTTTGTCTGGTACGGTGCGCATGGTTCTCCGAATTCCAGGGGATTTGTGGCTACACGACATTGCTCGTGACGGACGGGTACTCCTGGCGAGATTCAAACAAACCGGTGCACTGCTCGGATTGCCACCCGGTGAGACTAAGGAGCGGGATCTCTCATGGGTGGATTTCGGCACTGTCGACGATTTGTCGGCTGATGGTAAGACATTTGTTTTCGAGTACTGGGGCGAGGGAAGCGGACGCAATTACTCGTGCTATCTCGCAAAGACCGATGGGTCACCGGCGATCAAATTGGGTGAAGGAGGCAGCGCGGCACTTTCACCCGACGGGAAGTGGGTCGCAGCAGTTCATTTCGAACCACCGCAAATCGTGTTTTTGCCGACCGGTGCCGGGGAAATGAGAACATTGGAGAAGCACGGGATTGAACAGTACGCAGAGGTTAAATGGTTGCCGGACGGGAAACGAATAGTTTTTGTCGGCCGAGAAGCTGGACATCTAAATCGATGTTACGTCCAACAGATCGAGGCAGGTGGTCCAAAACCAATAACTCCTGAAGGGGTGACTTGTGGAATGGTTTCTCCGGACGGTAAATCCGTAACTGGTTTCGAAAAGGGCCAGGGTGCAATCTACCCTGTGGATGGAATTGAAAAATCACGACCGATACCCGGATTTGATTCAGAAGCAATCGCAGGTTGGAGCTCTGA
>JBKPQV010000816.1:0-5696 GCA_046734235.1 Acidobacteriota bacterium | reverse complement strand
GATCTGACGATCCGTGATCCACGCAGGCTCCAGACTCTTGAGCCCATACTCACCGAAGCTGATCTCGCTGCCACGAGTCGCGACGCCAGTCATGCGTCCACGCATCTGCTTCCGGTGCTTAACTTTCTTCGGCATCAACATGATGAATATCCTGTTAGTAAGTCAGTTGTCAGTGGTCAGTTGTCAGTGGTCAGTTGTCAGTGGTCAGTTGTCAGTGGTCAGTTGTCAGTGGTCAGTTGTCAGTGGTGAGTTGTCAGTGGTCAGTTGTCAGTGGTCAGTGGTTCATGCCTTTAGTAACCCTCTTATTCTAAACACGAACATTGGGTCCTGGGACCGCAGTCGTGCGCGGCGGCCGGTCTTCCAAGTTCGCTCTCACTTGGATAAGAATAGGCCATGGGCGACTTGCGATCAGAGATTAGTGTTTGGAAAGAGGCAGGCGAGGACGACTGCGCTCCCAGGACCGGGATTCGTGTTTAGAACAAGAGTGTTACTAAAGGCATGAGCTGACAACGGACAACTGACAACGGACCACTGACTACCTCTCATAGACCACCACTTTCAACCCGTCCTCCAATTTCTTTGTCTCGACGCGTTTGAAGCCTTTCAGATAGTCACGAGGCATAAACGCATCGGCGTCCTCAACGGTTACCGGAACCTCTGTCACTAGCCAGCGTTGAACATGGGGCAGAAACTCCGAGTAAATCTGTGCGCCACCAATCACAAACAAATCGGTAGTCAAACTTTCGCTGAACTTCAATGCGGACTCCATGTCGCGAAGTAAAACAAGTGACTCTTGAGGTTCAATGTTTGAGTCACGACTGAGTACTATGTTCAGCCGATTCTTCAAAGGCTTACCCAAGGTCAGCCACGTTTTTCTTCCCATCAACACTGCGTGTCCCGTGGTGGTTTCGCGAAAGAATTTCATGTCAGCAGAATAGTGCCATGGAAGTTTTCCGCCTTTGCCGATGGCGTTGTTTTTACTGACTGCTACGATTCCGATGATCATATCTATACAGCAACAGGCGCTGCGATTTTACCGTGTGACTTGTACCCAATCAGATTTACGTGTTCATAATCTACATTTAACAGGCCATCCAAACCTCGAAGTTTTTGCTCAGGATCTTTGATCTCGAGAGTCGGCAATGGGAGGGGGTCGCGAGATAACAACTCTTGCACCTGGTCCATGTGATTGAGGTAGATGTGATAATCGCCAAGTGTGTATACAAAGTCGCCAACCTCTAAATCGCTGACATGGGCTACCAAATGAGTTAATAGTGCATATGAACTGATGTTGAATGGTACCCCGAGAAATGCATCGGCAGATCGTTGGTACAGTTGGCAATGAAGAGTTTTGTGATTCTCGACCTTGAAATGAAACAAAGTGTGGCAAGGAGGCAAATCAACGTTGTCAGCTTGACGCGGATCCCAACCAGTCACGATCAAACGCCGCGAATCGGGATTCGTTTTGATCTGTTCGATCAGGCGGGCAATTTGATCAACGCCGTCACGATTAGGATAGTTACCGCCAAAAGAACGCCAGAGATAACCATAGACTGGTCCGAGATCACCAGCCTGTCGACCAAATCTTGAAGTATGTTCTTCGTCTGCCCACTCAGCCCAGATGTCAACACCACGGGCTCTCAGGTTTGCCTCGTCAGTATCTCCCGAAAGAAACCAAAATAGTTCCTCTGCAACCCAGCGAAAGGGAACCTTCTTTGTAGTTACAATGGGAAAACCTTCGCGTAAGTTAAATCTGGTTTGAAAACCAAAATGAGAAATCGTGCCGACGCCAGTTCTGTCGTGATGACTGGAGCCATTCTGCAAAATTGATCGAAGCAGTTCGTGGTATTGTTTCATCGGTCAAGAAACTATAGAACAGAAACGACCTATAGAACCTATTTATAATAGCCTAAGGACGCTTGAATGAAACACTACAAACTCTGTTTCCTCGGTTTCGGAAACGTAGGGCGCGCACTCGCGCGACTCCTGGTGGCGAAGTCGCAAGAGTTGCGTGAGCAATACGAGATCGAATGGGAGATTACGGGAGTTGCAACCAGGCGAATGGGATGGCGTTCTTATCATAACGGTTGCGATGTTTCCGCCCTGCTCGCAAATACACTAACCGACTATCAAAATCATTACAACGTCGACGATTGGTTAACCGCTACGAACCCCGACGTGGTTTTTGAAACTACTTCACTCAATCCCGAGAACGGTCAACCTGCAATTGATTATTTGAAAGCCGCACTCAACATTGGTGCGCATGCGATATCAGCGAATAAAGCACCACTTGTTTATGCCTATGACGAACTGGCTTCGTTAGCCCGGACCAAAGGCAAACGCTATCTGTTTGAATCAGCGGTTCTCGATAGTGCGCCCGTATTTTCTCTTTTTCGAGAGACGCTTCCTGCCGCGAAAATACGCGGCTTCAGTGGGGCTTTTAACTCAACGACAAATGTCATTTTGGAAACGATGGAAGCTGGTCGGAGTTTTGAAGAGGGAGTTAAAGCTGCCCAGGAGTTAGGAGTCGCGGAAACGGATCCAACCAACGACATTGAGGGTTGGGACGCCATCATGAAAGTCTGCGCGATTGCTAATGTGATTCTCAAAACCTCATTGCGTCCTTCGGACGTGCGCCGTGAGGGGATTCGTGGTCTCGACTCCGTTGCGATGCAAGCTGCACGGGCAGATGGCAAGCCGTTTAAGTTGGTAGCGCGGGCCAAGGTCAATCAAGACGGATCAATCAGCGCGACTGTAAGACCTGAACAGGTTGCATTGTCTGATCCGCTTGGCAGTATCAGGGGAACGTCTTTGGCGATTCACTTCGAACTGGACGTAATTCCAGGCTTGACGATTGTGTCCCATCGCCCGAATTTGCAAAGTACGGCGTATGGACTGTTGGCTGATTTTGTGAATGCTGTTAGTTGTCAGTAATGTCAGCTCATGCCTTTAGTAACCCGCTTATTCTAAACACGGGACCTGGTCCTGGGAGCGCACGCGTCCCCGCGTGCCCGTTGGCCAACACTAACCTCTGATCACAACAAGGCGCACCACGCGTTCTTTATCCAGGCGAGAGCAATCTTGCGCAACGGGCACGCGGGGACGCGTGCGGTCCCAGGACCAGTGTCCGTGTTTAGAATAAGCGGGTTACTAAAGGGATGAGCTGACACTACGGACAACGGACCACTGACAACTGACAAATCGCCTGCCTGCTTTCCAATCACTAATCTCAGATCGCAATTGCCCATAACCGATTCTTATCCAAGTGAGAGCGATCTTAGTAAACCGGCAGGCGAGGACGACTGCGCTCCCAGGACCAGCGTCCGTGTTTAGAATAAGAGGGTTACTAAAGGAATGAGTTGACACTACGGACAACGGACCACTGACAACGAACAACTGACTACTGACAAACAGACAAATTGGCTATAGGGTCAATTCCTCCACACCTGCCAGCAAGCGATCAATCTCTTCTTCAGTTGTGTAGCAGGCGCATCCGGCACGCAGCAGTCCTTCTTCAGCGACACCGAGGCGCTCGGCAACTGTCCATGCGTAAAAATCGCCGTGCGATAGGAATAGGCCCTTGGTCGCAAGCTTACGTGCTGCTTCTGCGGAAGGACAGCCTTCGATCGTGAACGATACAGTTGGTGTGCGAGGCAGATCAGGCGTTGGCCCATAAAGCGTCACGCGAGTAATTGAACTCAAGCCGTTCCAAAGTTTCTCGAAGAGCCGTGCGTTGCGAGAGTGAGTTTCGCTGAAAAAGTTTGCCAGTTGTTCCCGTCGAGTTGATAAGGAACTAAACGAAGCAAGAAAATCAACTGCCGCACCCGCTCCTACCATGCCCTCCTGATTTTGTGTGCCAGTTTCGGAGTTCTCCGGTGCGTAATCTGGAGCAGGAACGAGGCGTGGGAAGTCTGTCTCCTCGTACAACTCACGCTTACCGTACAAGACACCAATGTGTGGTCCATAAAATTTATAGGCGGACATCGCTAGAAAATCGCAGTCCAATTCTCTTACGTCCAGCAATGCGTGTGGCGCGTAATGAACTGCATCTACGAAGGCCAGGGCGCCGACGGTGTGCGCGATTTCGATGAGACTTTTGATGTCGTTGATAGTTCCAAGCGAATTTGAGGCTGCACCGATTGCCACAACTTTTGTTTTCGGACCGACAAACTGTTCGATGTCTCCGTTATTCAGCTGCCCTGATTCAGTGTCGAGCCTCACAGTCCGAATCACCACGCCACGCTCTCTTGCCAATCGTTTCCAGGGGTCGATGTTTGCGTGGTGATCCAACTCCGTAACTACAATTTCATCACCGGGCGAGTAGTTCAAACTCAAGGCGCGCGATAGATGAAATGTCAACGTCGTCATGTTCGAGCCGAACGCGATTTCACTTGCACTCGCATTTAGGAAGTCGGCCAGGATCTCGCGAGCATTCTGAATTGCGGCGTCAGTTTCAGAGCTGGTTGGGTATTCCCAGTGGGTATTGGCGTTGTGGTGATACAGATAGTCGTTCATGCGCTCAACAACGTAGCGCGGTACCTGTGTGCCACCTGGACCATCAAAGTAGGCAACCGGGTAACCATTATGGATACGTTCGAGTGCAGGAAAGTGTGATCTGATTTCAGATACTGGCGCGATTTCGGCTGTGGGTTGAATGGATGTCGACATGGTTGAGAATCATAACATCGATCAAGCTTTCTCCGTGTCTCTGTGTCTCCGTGTCGCAAATGGCCAAGTTCTTGTTTTTCTAGCAAGCTTTTCGGTGTCCTGAAAGGCCAAAAGTTAATAGCCGGGGGCGAGCCGCGGAGCGCAACGCCCCCGCCCAAGGCAAGAACCTGTTAGACCCTGAAAGGGTTGAACAACGAGGGTTTGACCCTTTCAGGGTCTATCACAAGGCCGACTCGGTTCCGTGGACTTCGCGCAAGGCCGAGGCGGCAAATGAGAACGGCGCAGGGATCGTCTTCACATATGCTGGAGATGCAGATGTACTTGTTAGTTGTGACGGCTGTTTGACCGTGACTAGAAAGGAAGTTTACAAGTACGACCGCAAGCATTACGCATTCTTCAACCCACTCAAACAGGATAGTGATGGCCTTTTAGTTTCAGCCTGGATTGATTTCGATTTTGCTACCACCAGTCCGCAGGCACTGCAGGGTTTTATGGTCCATGAGTTGGGAGACATAGTCTTGGGCTTTGGGACTGCACCACCTGCAAGAAGAAGAAAACGATCATGAATGGCTTTCCCGGAATCAATCGAGATAACGGTCTAGTCGCCCCTTCGAATTGTGATCTTGAAGTTGTTAAGGAGGTTTACCAGTTGCAACGCCGTGTGGCGAACAACATCGTTACGGACACCGGCAATCGTCAACAGAAATAGGTTTTATCAACCTCCCTGGAGTGCGATGGCCTGGCATCGCTTTGTTACAGCGAGTCTCGTAAATCGAGACTCTATGGGGTTGCGAGTTGGCGGAGTTTCGCTGTGACAAAGCGATGCCAGGCCATCGCACTCCAAGGAGGTTCATGAAAAGACTAATTCCAATTCTCTGCATCCTGTTGCTTCTGTCAGTTATGGTGACAGCGCAGTCGTCCTCCATAACAAGTTGCACGGTTGGTAAGGATGCGGCTGCATTTGGTTTCTGGACCTGGCCGGCGAATAGCACCATCAAAGTGTATGTGGTGGCTGAGGATTTCAAGAC
>JBKPQV010000815.1:0-12624 GCA_046734235.1 Acidobacteriota bacterium | reverse complement strand
GTCGTGGAATCGCAACCCACTTTTCATTCGACAGCTATGTAGCTCAGGTCGCTGAAGTCTCCGTAGACAAAAATGGAGAAGTTCGAGTGCACAAGATCGTCTGCGCGATCGACTGTGGCCGGGTAATCAATCCGGATTCCGTCGTTGCCCAGATGCAGGGTGGCATCATCTTCGGACTCAGCGCCGCACTCAAAGACGAAATAACTTTTGAGAATGGTCGTGTCCAGCAGGGAAACTTTAACAACTATCAAATGGTTCGCATAAACGAATCCCCTGAGATTGAAGTTCACATTATGCCGAGCAATGAACCGCCTACCGGCGTTGGCGAACCGGGCGTTCCACCAGTTGCGCCAGTGGTTGCCAATGCCATCTTTGCGGCAACCGGCAAACGAATTAGAAAGTTGCCAATCGGGCGTGTGAATTTAGCGTGAGAACAAAGAGAGACCAGGACTAAGTGCAAATGCAGAACAAACGAATGATCGCTTTCGGCTTGGCGTTCCTCTTAATTGCTTTGGTGGTAACTGTCTCGACGCGCGCACGAGTTCAACGCGATGATGCACATGCGCGCGCTGCCTTCTCGGCGATCGTGCCAGTGCTCAAACATCCAAGGTGTTTCAACTGTCACGCCAATGGCGACTTTCCGCGACAAGGAGACGACAGTCATCCGCACGCACAAAACGTCAAACGTGGACCAGTCGGGCAAGGCGTAACCGCTCAAAAGTGCAGCACGTGTCATCAAACTGAAAACGTCGCCGGGCTCAACATGCCTCCGGGCGCACCAAACTGGCATCTGCCACCACCAAGTATGCCCATGATCTGGGAAGGAAAAACCGATGGGCAGATTTGCCAACAGCTCAAAGATCCCAAGCAGAACAATGGCAAAACCGTTGCGCAAATCGTAGAGCACGTAACTTCAGACAAACTGGTTTTGTGGGGATGGAATCCTGGCGAAGGTCGCACCTTGCCTCCGCTTACTCACGATGCCTTTGCGGCGAAGTTTAGGGAGTGGGCCAGTTTCGGCGCGGCGTGTCCTCAATAGTGTTCAACTCTGTGTCTGTGTGTTCTCTGTGCAGCAAATGGTCAAGTTCTTGTTTTTCTAGCAAGATTTTCCCGTCCTGAAAGAACAAAAGTTAGTAGCCGGGGGCGAGCGGCTTTGCGCGAAGCCCCCGGACGAAGGCAAGGATCTGTAGGACCCTGAAAGGGTCGAACAAACATGGGTTTGACCCTTTCAGGGTCTGATCAAAACGGGCTCTCTTCCGTGGGTTTCGCGCAAGGCCGCTCACCCACGGCTATTAACTTACATCCTTTCAGGATGATTTGGCTGTCGGCTTCGCCGCGCTGTACCTCTGTGTTGAAAATGAGATTTTAAAAAGTTAACGCTGAATTCAACACAGAGTTTCTTTAATGCCTACTGAACGCCCTCACTTTGTAATCACTACCATTCAACTCAACCGTAATTCTCTCTGACTTAATCACCGACTGCTTCCGATCTAATAATGCCGCGCTACTGCTGTTGAAGGCGGCTTCGTACTCAACCAAAACCGCTTTGCCCTCAACATCTGCAAAGGCAATACTTTTGAGGGTTCTCGATTCAAGCTTGCCAGCTCCCTCAAGCGAATAACGCATCACCTCTCTCCATCGATCCTTTGCATAGCGAGACTTCAAACTATCCGCCAACAACTCCCAACTCTCATCAAACTTATTCCCATAGATCAGGTTCAACCAATCCTCGGAAAACTTTTGTACTTTTTCCTGCTGAACTTTCGTCAGCTCACGGTTTGCTGTTGCATTGATGATAAGGCCAGCGAAGTCGTCAAGAGCAGTAGATAGGAAATAGTTGACTCCAGGCGTCTCATCAGAGTTAACCATGACCGAGACTGCGAGTTTGTATTTTGCGTAATACCGGAGGTCTGACAGGTAACCCGGGAATTCGCCATCATGACCATAACTGCGACCCCATTTACTGCGGCTGATCATTGTCCCTAAACCATAACCCGCCCCTTCGCCGGTAGATGTACTACCAAACATTTGTTGCATGCTGGCTGGCGCTAAAACATCCCCGTTGTACAGCAACGCCCCCCAACGAGCCAGGTCTTCGGCGGTTGAAGCGAATCCCCCTCCGGCCCATTCCCACTGCGGATTAATCTTAAATTTTCCATCCACAATCATCGGTTTGCTTTGAACATAGCCAGTCACAACATCGGGCAACGTCAAGCTGTCTGAAGGGATCGTGTGCTCCAGCTTATATGGCTTTATTAAGCGGTCGTTAATCAAATCATAAAGACGCTTGCCAGTAGCTTTTTCGATGATCATTCCGGCAAGGATGTAATTAGTATCTGCATAGTTGTAGCCGGTACCTGCTGGGAAGAGCGCCCTCTTGTTTAGCACATAGGCTATCAACTCTTCATACTTCACATTGTGCGACGAACTTTTCAGGAGCTGCTTCTGAAAACTGTCAGTGTCGACATGGTTCTCAATGCCACTGGAGTGGTTCAGTAACATTCTTAAGGTTACGGTGCTTGCGTTAGGCAATTTCGCAAACCATGCTTCGCTTCCCAACCACTTCTCAATCTTGTTGTCTAGATTTAGCTGACCATCCTGAACTAGTAATAGCGCAAGCGCAGAAACAAAGGTCTTGCCAATGCTGCCTGTTAAAAATCGACTCGTTGTCTTTACTGGAGTATTTGATTGCAGATCAATAACGCCAGTCGCTACTGAGCCAGACACAAATTTCGGCGTTCCATCGGGAGACTGGCCCGAATAAAAAGAAAAGCCTACTTGAGCACCGGGGAAATTCCCGAGACGTTGCGACTGGTCCAATCTCCTCTGCAGTAGTTGTACTAGTGTTTTTAACTTCGCGTCTTCCCTGCTCGCGAGCGGGCTTTGCGTCTGAAAAGAGATCCCGTAGCCAGTGACCGAGATAACCAGGAGTAACGTTAAGATACGAGAATACTTCATAGCTAGTCAGTATTATTTGACTCAGATTAACAGAACCAGGAGAGGCTGCAAGGATATAAGTTTCGTGTTTCGAGTCAAGTTCCAGGTGGCGGGGAACGGATGTCAGGTGTCAGGTGTCAGTTCATGCCTTTAGTAACCCGATCGTTTTAAACACGGACGCTCGTCCTGGGAGCGCAGGCGTCCCCGCCTGCCCCTTTTGCCAAGCTTGCTCTTTCTTGGACTTGCTCTTTCCTGGATAAGAACATGTCATGCACACGGTTGCGCTAAAAGTTAGTGTTGGCCAGGCGGGCAGGCGGGGACGCCTGCGCTCCCAGGACGAGCGTCCGTGTTTAAAACGATCGGGTTACTAAAGGCATGAACTGACGCCCAACACCCGCCACCTGTTCTCCGTCACCTAAACCTTGAAACTCAAAACCGCCTCCGCTAGCATCAACGCATGACCCTAAAGACTGATGTAATCATCATCGGCGCAGGTCCGACTGGCCTCGCATTAGCCTGTCAACTCATTCGCTACGAAGTTGATTTTGTCATCATCGATAAGAGAGAAGGAGTAACGCCATATTCGAAGGCGCTTGGAGTTCATGCGCGCACACTCGAGATTTACGAACAGATGGATCTCGCGAAAACCGCGGTGGCCCAGGGCACGGTTACTGGGAAGGTAAGATTGCTCGAAGGCCCGGACCTGCTCGGCGAAGTTGAATTATCGCGAGTCGGTGAGGGTCTCAGTGCCTATCCGTACATGCTGGTGTTCGAACAAAGTCGTAACGAACAGCTAATGTACGATTTCATTAAGAACAATGGACACGACGTTCAGTGGCAAACAGAACTAACAAGCTTTGCACAAACATCAGAATCGGTTACTGCCACCCTCAAGCACGCAAACGGAGCATCTGAGCTTCTCGAAGGCAAGTACCTGGTTGGCTGCGATGGACCGCGCTCTCTGGTTCGAAAAACTTTAGGATTCAATTTCGAAGGCAGTACCTTTGAACGCCTCTTTTACGTCGCTGACGTCAATATTGATTGGCAGTTCTCTCACGACGCATTGACCGTGTCCATCGCGCCGCACGGAGTTGTCGGATTCTTTCCAATGCCTGGAGACAAACGCTGGCGAATAGTTGGCGCATTCCCTGAAGGTGTTGAAATGAATGAAGACAACGTCAATTACGAAGAGATTGAAGCTCAAATCAAAAAAGAGTCGAAACTTGATCTCGATATTACGCGCGTAGATTGGTTTTCCACCTACAAAGTACACACGCGGCACGTTGATCGATTTTCAGATGGACGGTGTTTCATCGCCGGCGACTCCGCTCACATTCATACACCCGCGGGTGGGCAGGGCATGAATACCGGAATCCAGGATGGCTATAACCTTGCCTGGAAAATCGCAATGATCCTGAAAAACGGAGCCAAGGAGAGCCTGCTTGATACCTACAACGAAGAACGATTGCCTAATGCCAAACGATTGACCGAAACAACTGATCGCATGTTCAACCTGGCCGCTGGCAACGATTGGTTTGTCGGTTTGATCCGCACGACAGTCTTTCCCCCGATGGCGAAATACATTCTTTCGATCGAAGCCGTTCGTAAGCGCTTCTTTATTATGATTTCACAAATTGGCATTAACTATCGCGAACATGAATTGAGTGAACATACAGGTGATGACGACTTCGTATTCAAAGCGGGAGATCGAATGCCGTACTTTCTAATTGACGGCAAAAGCTTCTTCGATCACCTTCGAGCGCCGATGTTTCACCTGGTTTTGTTTACCGACGGTCAAAGCAAGCCTGCCAGCGAAGATCTTAGTAGATTTGAATTTCTCGACAAACACATTATTCCGCTTTATCCACATATTGCGCAGTTATTTGGAGTCAATAAATCATTCGATATTCTTCTTAGACCTGACAACCACATTGCTCTGATCTCAAGTGAGAATACGGAAGAGAGAATCTCAACTTACTTCCAAAACTGGTTCAATTGACTCAATGCTTCTCGCAATTGCGCTAACTCCTTGGAGTGCGGTGGCCTGGCCCCCCTTTGTTACACGTATTTCCGCAAAGACGCACATCACGGCTAACGCGTTCAAAGAAGATTCGCGATCAGTCAAACTCCACTGTGACAAAGCGGTGCCAGGCCACCGCACTCCAAAGTATGCGGCCAAACAGAAATCCAGGTGAACGAGCACGATTTTTTGAATGAGAAGACACCGGCTCGACACTTAAAATAAAAGCCACCCTCCTAAAGTCATTACAAAAAAATCTCGCCAACTTAATTACCACTTAATCGAAAGATTCAGATAAGCGAATCGTCACCACATCGTGAGACTTGGTTGCTCTAATTGTCTATCCCCAACAACAAAGGTGAGTTAAACGAGAGGAGATAGTTAATGAGCGCAAAAGGAGCTTCGATTCCAATTCGCAAGACCTCGAGCATGTTCAGGACAGCCAAGGCGTTTTCAAGTTTTTCCGTGAATGACCTAAAAAAGGCCAAAGAATTTTACGGACAAACGCTTGGGCTCAACGTTACAGAATTACCTGAAGGGTTGGATATCAGATTGGCAAATGGCCTTGACGTCTTTTTATACGCTAAACCAAACCATACTCCGGCGACGTTTACCGTTCTGAATTTTCCGGTCGATGACATAGACGACGCCGTCGACGAAATTCGTTCGCTTGGAATAAAGCTGGAAAAATACGACCAGGCGGAAATTCGCACCGACGATAAGGGCATCATGCGTGGTCCAGGTCCACAGATCGCGTGGTTCAAGGATCCAGCAGGGAATGTATTGTCTGTGGTGCAGGATAAGTAAACGTTAGACCGATAACTGACAGCATGGGCGATTTCAGATTTAAGATTTCAGATTTGCTGGGTAGTTTGTAATTGGTCGCACGTTAGACATAGGCTAATCTGCAATCTGAAATCTTAAATCTGAAATCGCCCATGCCTGAAATCGCCCAAGCTGAATATCGGACATCTACTTGCTATACTCTCCCCATGACTACCACAATTGAATCCATGACTGGCGACGAGATCGTTGACCTGTGCCGGCGTCACACCATCTTTGACTGGTCCGCCCAAGCTGCTGTTGATCCCATTCCGGTGGCCCACGCAAAAGGCATCTACTTTTGGACACCAGAAGGAAAGCGGTTTATCGACTTCAACAGTCAGTTGATGTGCGTAAATATTGGCCATGGTGATGAGCGCGTAATTAACGCGATCAAAGAGCAAGCAACAACGCTTGCTTATGCCAATCCTTTCATGGCCACTGAAGTACGTGCCCGCTTGGGCGAGAAGTTGGCTGAAATCACTCCCGGCGATATCGATTGTTTCTTCTTTACAAATGGTGGTGCTGAAGCAGTCGAGAACGCTGTCAGAATTGCTCGTTTGTACAGTGGTCGTCACAAAATCGGCGCTCGCTATCGTGGCTACCATGGTGGCACTGCCGGCGCATTGACCCTTACCGGTGATCCGCGGAGATGGGCAGCTGAACCAGGCATCCCCGGAGTCTTTCGTATTCCTGATTTCTATCACGGCATCCAAAAAGGTTTTGATACAACTGATGAGGTCCTATCCCGTACTGAAGAGATTCTTGAGCTCGAAGGACCAAAGACTATTGCTGCAATAATTGTCGAACCAGTAACTGGAACGAATGGAATTCTGATCCCTCCTGACGGTTATCTTCAGGGCTTGCGAGATCTTTGCGACAAGCACGGCATTTTGTTGATTGCCGACGAAGTGATGGCAGGTTTCGGACGCACCGGAGAATGGTTCTCTATTGATAACTGGAAAGTGGAACCCGATCTGATCACGATGGCAAAAGGTTTGACGAGCGCATATGTCCAACTTGGTGCTGTCGGTATGCGACGTCAAATTGCTGACCATTTTCAGAAGAACGTTTTCTTCGGAGGACTAACCTACAACAGTCATCCCCTTGCCTGTGCAGCTGCACTTGCAACGATTTCAGTGTATGAAGAAGATAAGTTGATTGAGAATGCACGCCAGATGGGCAAGCTGATGAGTAGCCTCATGTCCGAATTGAAGAGTCGTCATCCTTCTGTGGGTGCCACGCGCAACATCGGGCTCTTTGGGATTTTTGAATTAGTTAAGAATCAAAAGACTCTCGAACCATTAGCTCCATTCAATGGCACTTCACCGGAAATGCAAGCCCTTGGAAAATTTTTCCGTCAAGAAGGGCTTTATACTTTCGTTCGCTTTAACACATTCTTTACCAATCCACCTTTGTGTATCACTGAGGATGAGCTAAGGGAAGCATTTGGAATTCTCGACAGAGCTCTTGAGATCACAGATGCCGGCTGTCAGTGAAACTGGACGCCTTGGGGCAAAGAAGTCGGTACCGTCCGAAAACCGAGATCTGAAATCCAAAACGTCGTCCGCCCAATCTGAAATCTGAAATTTCCTCCCCTTCCCCCAATCTTCCTATTGACACCCGATAGGACGGTGTTATACTCCGCTCCTATCGGATGGCTAGAGGAAGATGAAAAAACAAAAAGCTGATCTGCTTCAAGGCACACTAGAACTGCTTGTCTTGCGAATTCTTCGCTCCGGAAGCAAGAACGGGTGGGACATTATGCAGCATATTCAAATGCTTTCTGGTGAAGTGCTCAGTGTCACGCCCGGTGCGCTCTATCCTGCTTTGCATCGCCTGGAAGAGCGTGAACTGATCGCGGCAAGTTGGGGACCCTCGGAAAACAATCGCAAAGCCAAGTATTACGAATTGACCACTTTAGGTCGTAAACAATTGGATGCCGAACGCAAAGAGTGGGAACGCTTTTCAGGTGCTGTTGCTCTCATTCTTCGTGATGCATGAGGTACTACCGTGTTTCTAAACAGAATAATGCGTCGCTGGCGCACAATCACTAATAAAGACGTGGTGGAAGAACAGCTCGATGATGAACTGCGATACCACCTCGAACGCGATACTGCTCGCAATATCGAAAGCGGCATGTCGCCAGAGGACGCGCGTTACGAAGCGCTAAAGACTTTTGGTGGCGTCGATCAATCAAAAGAGGAATGCCGCGACGCCTGGGGTGTACGTTTAGTTGAGAACATTCTGCAAGATATTCGCTATAGCATTCGCCTGATCATTAAGAATCCGACGTTTAGTCTGCTCGCGATCTTAACCTTGATGCTTGGTATTGGAGCTAATACTGCAATCTTCAGCTTGTTAGATGCAGTGATGCTGAGGTCGCTGGCTGTCAGGGAACCTGATAGGTTGGTTCTATTTGGAAAAGCAGAAAGCGGAGGCGCGTCTCTTGGTTTTCCAAACGACAGTTGCGATCTGTTTTCATATCCGTTTTACGTGAAGACAAGGGAACACAAGGATGTCTTTGAAGACGTTGCTTCCCAGTTGAGCATGACCTGGACCGTACACGGCAAGGTCAACAATAGCGGTGACCCCGAAAAACTTGATGTCCAACTCGTCTCCGGAAACTACTTTTCCTTACTGGGAATAAATGCCAGCCACGGCAGAATGATATCCGAGGAGGAAGATAAAACGATCGGAGCACACCCGGTTGCTGTTGTGAGTTATGCGTGGTGGCAAAACCATCTCGGCAACGATCCGGCAGCCATCGGTAAAACCATTCAGATCGAAGATGTTGCTTACACAATAATCGGAGTCGCGCCCCGGAATTTCATTGGGACCACCATTGGGGAAGCACCGAACGCCTGGATACCACTTGCAATGGAGCCCAAACTTCCACCGGCGCATTGGAAGACACGCGATAAAAGCATGTTTCGATCGCTCTACTTGATTGGTCGTCTGCGCAACGGTGTTGACACGGCGCAGGCGAATGCCTCGGTTAACTTGCTTTTCAAACAATTTCTTCAGCAAGAAGTAGGCGCTCAACCTTCCGATGAACGTGTACAGGATATACAGCGCGCAAGCATCGAACTCACCCCAGCCGGAAAAGGGCTCCTTGGAATTCGGCGGGATTTTGCAATGCCGCTAAAGATCCTGATGGGAATCGTTGCCGTGGTTTTACTCATTTCCTGTGCCAACGTTGCCAACCTCTTCCTGGCGCGCGCAGCGTCGCGGCAAAAGGAATTTGGAGTGCGGATGGCGCTGGGGGCGAATCGAATTCAACTTATTCGCCAGATGTTGATCGAAAGTCTCATGATCGCCGTTCTCGGTGCGATTGGAGGAATCGTCATCGCCTGGTGGGGAAGCAGTCTCCTGATCGTAATGGCTTCAACTCAAGCACAAGCTCTACCGCTTGATGTAAGTCCAAACATCAAAATTCTTGCCTTTACCTTGCTCACTGCGTTCTTTTCAGTTCTGATCTTTGGAGTCGCACCCGCGTTACGATCAACGAAGCTGGACCTCAATAGTGGTCTCAAAGATGGAAAAGGAACAGTTCACACTACCTCGCAATCACGTCTTGCGAAATCGTTTGTAGTGGCCCAGGTAGCTCTATCGCTTCTCCTAATGATCGGGGCGGGATTATTTGTCAGAACGTTGATTAACCTGCAGAGCATTCCCACCGGTTTCAATCAACAAAACGCGACTATTTTCATGATCGACACCTCGACTGCCGGCCTCAAGGATGAAGAGTATCCAGCGCTGATGCGCGAGGTCGAAGATAGGGTCAGAAACATTCCCGGCGTCCAGGCCAACTCGTTCTCGTTCTTCGTCTTCAATCAGGGAGGATGGAGTAACCCTGTTATTACACGCGATGAATCAACACCACAGGGTGAAGCACGTGATGCGAACCAAAACCTGGTGGGCGACGAGTGGTTTACCGCGATGGGAGTACCTTTAATCGCTGGACGAACTTTCACCAGAACTGACACTGATAAATCTCAAAACGTCGCCGTAGTAAGCGAAACATTTGCCCAGCGCTTCTATCCGAATGTGTCACCTATTGGTAAGCGCTTTGGTCCCTCGGAGAAGGAGAAGGATAAATGGGAAATCGTCGGAGTGGTGAAAGACGTCAAATACCATAGCTTGACCGAGAATCCGAAACCGATGGTCTATTACCCTCACTCCCAGGGAAGCCAGGCAGTCGGCAATTTTGTTGTGCGCTTCACTGGACCAGCAGACTCGGTAATTAAGCAAATTCGGCAGACCATCCGATCGGTAAACAACAACTTGCCAGTTGATGAAGTTGTTACGCTATCAGACCACGTCAACAGATCACTCGTTCAGCAAACACTGACCTCGCGGCTGGCTTTATTCTTTGGCCTGTTGGCGTTGATGGTGTCTTGCATCGGTCTTTACGGTGTGCTGTCGTATTCAGTCACACAGCGGAGAAATGAGATTGGCGTTCGCATGGCTCTTGGTGCGAGCACATTTGAGGTTTTGAAGCTGGTGTTGGGTGACGGACTGAAACTTACCTTGATTGGTGTCGTTCTCGGTCTCGCAAGCGCGTATGGCCTGACTCGACTGGTGAAGACTTTACTCTTTGGAGTGAAATCGTTGGACCTGGTTACCTTCGTTGGGGTTGCCGGTCTCCTAATACTGGTTTCGTTGATTGCCAGCTACATCCCGGCAAGAAGGGCGACCAAGGTTGATCCACTTATCGCATTGAGATCAGAGTAAATTCTGAGGGCCACAGAACCTTCGTTTAACTCGGATTACGCCCTGGGTTGCACAAAAAGCGAAAATCCCACCAACAGCAGTTGGTGGATACTTCAAGTCCTTTCTAAGTAAACCTGCGAGTTTGGAACGACTAAATACCTCACACGGCAGTGTGGGGATTGTTCAAGTCCACACTATTCATTGAGTAGCGAAGCGGAGGGATGCGATAAATAGTCTGGACTTGAAGTATCCACCCACTGCCGTGGGTGGGATTAGGAAGATGCAACCTTCCTGCTCTGTAGAAAGGACTTGAACCATCCACCCACTTCCGTGGGTGGGATTTCTCTTTTCCCAGCCGTTCACCAGTATCAACCTCACCAATTCCTTCCTAAATACTTTAAATCCGACCAAACAGTCATTGCTCTTTGAAAATTTTTCTGCTTTGCTTGTCGATATCAAGGCGCTTCGTTCGACTAGTAACTAAGGGTCGAATTTAGAAATTCCACCAGAAACACAGGGTTTGGACAATTTACTGGGTGGGCTTGAGGCTGGGGCGTAACCAACCGGGCTCAGGGCCGTTATTACCATGGGCAGTCATTTGTTTGAACACTTTTGCTGGACCGTGCGTAAACAGATTCTGACAACAACAGGCACTCGGTCATCTTGCAGCTAAACATCAGGTGAAACGCATATGAAATTCGCGAAGCTTGTCCTGAAAAACATTCTGCGCAATAAGAGACGTACAGTACTCACGATCTTGAGTCTCGTGGTGTCGCTCTTTTTGATCATAACGCTGGCGACGGTACTCACTGAGTTCGACAAGAATACGGACCAGGCCAGTCCACTACGACTCGTTTCACGCCACTCGGTTTCGCTTGGATTCACAATGCCAATGGCACATCTGCAGAGAATTCAAAGTGTACCGGGAGTGAAAGCGGCGATGCCTTTCAATTGGTTTGGTGGCATTTATAAAGACGAAAGGAATTTCTTCGCAAACTTCGCCGTCGATCCCACGAAGATGAGGGAAATAACTTCAGAATTGAAGATGTCTGATGCTGAATGGCAGGCTTTCATCAATGACAGGCAAGGGGCTGTTGTAGGCAAGAAACTCGTAACTCTCTACGGGTTTACGCCAGGTCAGCGTATTACGTTGAAGAGCCCTATTTATAATGCAAGCGTCGAGTTCATCATTCGCGGAGTGGTGACCGGAGGGGACGAAAAGACCCTTTTCTTTCATCAGGATTACATTAATGAGCTTCTACCGGAGTGGGCCAAAGACCAGGCTAGCACGTTCAGCATACTGGCTAACTCTGTTGACGACGTCCCACGTGTGGCCCAGGCAATTGATTCAATCTTTGCCAATAGTGACGCTCCCACCAAAACTGAAACAGAAAAAGAATTTGCGTTGAGTTTCCAAACGATGTTTGGAGGAGTCAAGACGTTTCTCTACGGAATCATGGCTGCGATAACTTTTTCGGTCCTACTGGTGATGGGCAATACAATGGCGATGACCGTAAGAGAACGAACTAAAGAAGTCGGCACTCTAAAAGCGATCGGCTTTAAGCGTGGCACCATTGCAGGCTTGTTCCTCGCTGAGGCTTTGGTTGTTGCCACTATAGGTGCAGCAATTGGAATAGGCGGCGCTGTACTGCTTTACAGATTAGTAGACGTAGGACTCTACATGCCTTTCTTTGCGACTTTTGTTCCCACTAAAGAAACCCTAATCGCCGCATTTAGTCTCTCTCTTGTGGTGGGACTCGTCAGTGTGATCTATTCAGCCTACCGCGTATCTGGCTTAACGATAGCGCAGGCATTGCGGAGTACTGAGTAATGGCGCTCCCCCTAAAATACAATCTGAGAAATATTGTTGTACGCAAGGGCAGTACCTTGACAACTGCTTTTACTATTGGCTTAACAGTGGCTGTATTTCTCATGGTGTTGGCGCTGGCGCGAGGTATTGATCTCACCCTGGCGACGAGCGGAGAACCGCTAAACGTTATTGTGATGCGCGAAGGCAGCACAGCTGAACTAAACAGTACGGTCACCGGTGAGCAATACAAAGACCTGAAGTTTCTTGACGGAATCGAGCGCGAAGGCGACCAGCCAATGGCTTCCGGAGAGATCATTAC
>JBKPQV010000814.1:0-19811 GCA_046734235.1 Acidobacteriota bacterium | reverse complement strand
CAAATAAACTTCGCGTTTGGTATTGCCCACCAGATATGAAGTCAAGGCGACGATACCGAGGTCGGCTTTTCCAAGCTTGAGCGCGGCCAATAGATCTGTTGGCCAGTCGTAGGTGCTATTGCCCGAAGGACGCAGGCTGTCCATTTGATAATAGAGTCTATGTTTGAGGGAGTACGCCCGTATCCGAACGTTCCCATTGCCGGGCGCCGTCCACTCTACGCGCAGACTGCGACGGACAGCTGGATCGAAATCTTCGACGTATTCAGTCAGTGACGCGACGGTGGTTGTTCCTCCCACCTCCCTGATGTAAACACCCTCACAGCGATCGCCACGTAAGCGGTAGCCATTGGGATCACTTCCTGATTGCTGCAAATTGGGATCACAATGGCTTTCTTGTGCGCGGGTCGGACTTGATAAGTTTGCCATCAGGGGAAGCAGACTAAGAACAACGGCTAAATGGATCGGCTTTGCACAAGAGGCAAAAATCGCGCTTAACATCAAGACACCGGCTTTAGTCGCGTTGAGTATCAACTTCTTCAGTAGCACTAGTACCCCAAAATTTACCCGCGCGGCGCAGCCGCGGTTGTAGCGAGGAAGTTGGGACTCTACGCAGCTGAAGCCGGTGGTGTAATGCGTTAAGCGCGATTTTCGTTTTAGGTGAAAATCCAAATGGATCACAGGATGTAAGCTTTCCCGCCAACCGTGTACGCGAGTTGCTCTGATTTGCTCCGCAATGCTCAAGATGTTTTCTCGTGGGTCAGCGCAAAATAGCCAAGCTACCGCATGGCCGGGAAGGAAAAAATGATTGGGCTACCATAACGAGCATTATGAAACCGAAACTTGGGTGCTTCAGAGTCTTTGGGAATCATGTAAACGAGTGTTATCGTTCGGGCTTCCCAACCATACCATCCATTACCGCAGAGCCGTTCGAATCGATTCCCTTGCTGATCTACGATCAGGAAATCTGTGTCGCCTTCTTTCCTGATATAAGCGGATACTGAATTGTTGAGAGCTCTTATCGTAAATCTGACGATGATCGCTCTCTCCTCAGGTCTGACAGAGAAGCTGCATGGCTGCTGCCCTGGGGTGTTGGAGCTGGTGACATTCTCCAATGTGATTTCATGGAAGCCGTTGCTCTTTTTCTGTCCAATTTCACCCGGAACTGCAGTTGCCCGTGGCCTCCCTGAACTCAGTTCAGAGTTTGCGGATCCTCCTTCGGAATCTGTTGGGATTTGTACATTAGAGGTTTGCCTAATTCTTAACTTCACGGGGTAGCCCCACCGGCTTAGAGCGTCCAGCATGCTCCGAATGTTGACTGCCACCCCGTCTGGCGGTTCATCAGCTTTGATCATTCCAACCAGTTCCCACCGTTCGTTCACTAAGGCGCCACCGGAATGGCCGGGCCCGATGAAGCCAGATTCAAAAAAAATCGAGTCACCGACCTTGTCAGATACTCTCTCCGGGGTCACATTCACGCGCCACTGCTGACCGCGAGGATTGCCAATCGAATGAACCGTGTCGCCTCGCTTTAGGGAAGTCGAATCGCCCAATTGATCAAGAGTTAAACTCTTTAGATCACTTTCCATCCTGTATGTCACAACCAACACTGCGAGATCTAAATTGCTATCCACGTGTTCGAGAAGTTTAGCTTTTATTGATTCGCCGGGCAGCCATTTGAATTGAACCCTAACGCTCTCAGCTTCATCCGTACCCTGCCTTACGACGTGATTGGCGGTTGCGATGTAGACGCGAGTAGCCGAGTAACCGAATATGATTCCAGCTCCAAGGCCCTCCCTCTCCGCGAAACGACACGTGATCATGACGATCAATGGTTTAATCGTGTCCTCAGTGTTTGCTGACACTGATTTCTCTGGCTTCTTAAAAAGGCTGCTTGCGACAACCGGGGAGACGGCACCCATTGCAACGCTCAACGCTATTGTTAGAAGACGGATGCTACGATCCGAACAATCCTTACTTAATGCGTACCGTGGCAATGAGGATCTCCTTTGGAAGCAGAGAAGCTCCTGAATGTGCGAGGAACATATAATGCGAGCGAAGCTTACTGCTGAGGTACTGTTGTGTCAATGAGTTGCTAAATAGTTAACGCTCATTTACCCACTTCTCGTCAACGCGATGACAAGGACGGGTGACACTATCAATTAAAATGGTCATGGTCTGATGGGACGTTATCATCACTCTCGACATGCCCGCCTTCCACAAAAATTGCTCTAGATCCGTAATGCTCTCCAGCTCTCACAAAACGAGTTGATTCGACACCTGGGACTGGTAGAGTTGCTTACTCAACGTGGCAGATCAGGGTATGAGCTTGGTACGCGGTAATCTGCTTTGGGGACGTTGTTGGAATACGGCTCTTGGCCCTAACGGATTTTGACAACTCGATCCCCCGTTATCAACCCACTGTGTGGACTATTTTCTTGATTGCGGGCAAATTCATCACTGTATGCGTTGTATCGGGGAAGCTGAAAGAGCGCTTGAGATTTGTGCAAGCGTGTGCAGTCGCGCGTTGCGTTCGGAAAAACAATCGCAGAGCAGGGAACTATTAGTGCGAACGTTGCGTCTCGCAGATGGTCCAGACGAAGTTCATGCCGAAGCGATCGCCAAGGCGGAGTTGAAAAAGTGGAGTGGGAATTGATTTAGAAGTTGAACTTCACCGCAAATTGAATCAAACGCGGGTTATTGCTCGTGCTGGTGATTCGACCGAAATCGCTTGGGTCGCCGATAATTTGTCCTGTGATCGAGATCGACGATGCGGGAACAGCGTTGAAGTTGCTTATTGGGTTTGCCAGGTTCACATGATTGAACAGGTTGAAAAACTCCGCACGAAACTCGATGCTCTTTGATTCACGGATTCGGAAACGTCTAATCACTGAGAAATCAACATTGAATCGACCTGGGCCGCGCAAGACGTTACGACCGACGTTACCGATATCCGTACCTTGCGCAGCTGCGACAGCAGTACCGTTCGAACTCGGAATCAGTTGACCTGATTGCACGACGGGCCGGACGAAGGCTGATGGGTTTAAAAAATATCCGGGTGGGACGTTGCTGGTCGCTGTGTCGCGAGTCGCGCCTGCGGCCCAGTTGGGCCGGGCGAGGCTGCTGTTAGCGCCGAAATAGAACGAGCCCGAAGCGGTATCGACGATGTCAAACGGTTGACCCGACATCGCGGTGACGATGCCCGCTATCTGCCAGTCGGACAGCAGCAAGCGCCCCGCAGTTGACCTTTCCGCGAAAGCGTAGCGAGGCAAGTCCCACAAGTAGCTCAGGACGAAGCGATGCGTGCGGTCGAAGTCAGAGAAGCCGCGGTTGGCTTTGGGGTCAAGCTGGTTGCCGAGGATGATCGTTGTGTCAAATCCCCCCTGGCCTGAGGCGTTGTCGATGGACTTCGAGTAGGTGTACGAAGCGAGCAGTTGGAGTCCATGAGAAAGCCGCCGGGTCAAGCTGATCTGTAGCGAGTTGTAAGCCGAGTCAGCGGAATTCTGAAACTGCTGAAAGCCGGCGATGTCTACACCTTGATATGGCGCACGCAGCAGAGCGTTTGAAGGTGTATTGGCAGTAATCATCTCTCCAGTCACAGCATTAAAGATCGGCTGCACAATGCTGGCTAGCCGCGCCTGGTTGATGCGCACGTTGCGGAACAAATTGCGTCCACGTGTGCCGACGTAGGCGACTTCGAGCAGCAGGTCGGGCGAGAGCGTCGACTGAAGGCTCGCGTTGTACTGATGGAAGTAAGGAGTGCGCAGGCGGCGCTCAAACGTGCTGCTGCTCAGGGTACCGGTGACTAACGCGGGGAACTGATCTTGCGACGGCAGTATGGCGAAAGGGTCTTCTAAAAGAACGACAGCACCTGCCGGACTTCGTCGAAAGGCGTAAGTCGGCGGAGCGTTAACTGTGTTGGTGAGGTAAACCGCGGAGGGGCGCGAATAGAAAACGCCGTAGCCTCCGCGCAGCGTCAGCCGCCCAGAAGAAAAAGGTGCGTAGGCAAAGCCTATTCGTGGGCCGAAGTTATTTGGGTCAACGTTTGTGAATACTCGTTTGCTGACATTCGGTACGTTGGCCAGATCGTATTGCGGAATTACATTCCCAGCCTGCACGAAACCGGCGATGGGTGGGCCAACAGGGGTGCCACTCGCGTCCACCTCCATTCTTGGCTGGTAAAGCTCCGGGTCAAAAGTCGCCAGCGCGCCCCGCGTGTCGTAAAGCGGAAGGTCCAGCTCGTACCGCAAGCCGAGATTGAGGATCAGCCGCTCAGATAACTTCCAGTCGTCCTGAAGAAAGAGGCTGTAGTCAGTCGTGCGCATGAAGCGTGTGTTGATGCCTTCAGCATTCTGCGAGCTGGTAGCGAGGCCGAGCAGGAAATTATTGAAGTTCTGGAACATTATCACACCGCGCCGATTGAAATTCGACACAAAGTCAGTCCGGTAAGAGATGACCTGGCCACCCGTGCGAATATTATGATGCCCCCGAGAAAGAGCGAGAATGTCAACCAGCGTAATCGTGGAGTTGTCCAACTCATGGTCTGCCCAAGTGCCGGAATTGCCGATGGACAACGCGCCCGCGCCGATGCGAATCAGCCCCAAGCCCGGGTAGGCGCTGGCGTTCGCCCGCCTGATCCCTACGTCCGAGTCCTTCACAGGATTTCGCCCGAAACTGTACGTGTAAACGAGACTGTAACCCGCGCGCGCTTCATTGACCGTCCTCGCCCCGAAGGTGTGGATGTTCTGCACCGAGAACAGCCGATTGTCATTCTTCCGGTCCGCTCCGAAGCCCGGGACGTTGGCATCGTTGCCCGGCAGCGCAGCGAACTGCGGCGCGTTCGAGAAGAAGAACTTCACCGCCAGCCAATCCTTTTCGCCGGCACGGAAGTCAACGTTCGCATTAAATTGGTCCTCGCGATAAGTGGAGATGGCCGAGCCTGAGTAGCGCCCGTCAGCTTGCGGCGTGGGGATCAGAAACTGACCGCTGGGCAGTCTCATGTTCAAGAGGGCCAGTGCTGCAGGGTGGACAAAGGTCGCCGGCAGTCCGTTCGGGAACCTTGGCCTCAACGTAGCGAGTAGGGTTTGTTGTGAGCGGTCGTCGGTTAAGCCGCGAGCGATAAGAATGCTAGAGGTGAGGCTGCTGTCCGCCGCACCGTTGCGCTCTCTGGTGCCCTGGTACGAGGCGAAAAAGAACGCTTTATCACTTTTCAGGGGGCCGCCGAGCAGCCCGCCGAAGACGTTGCGCTTGAGTACGGGGCGCAGCACGCCAGCTGCTTTCAGGAACGGATTATTAGCGTTAAAGGCGTCGTCACGAAAGTATTCGTAAAGCGCACCGTGAAATTCGTTTGCGCCGCTGCGCGTGACCGCCTGCACGCTGCCTCCGGCGCCGCGCCCGAAGGTCGCGTCATAGAGCGAGGTCTGGACCTTGAACTCCTGAATCGTCTCCGGCGCGGGCACGGCTAACGCCTGTGCGCCGTTAAAGTCGAGCCGGTTGGCGTCAATGCCGTTGATCTCAAAATTGTTCTGCGTCGTGCGTGCGCCGTTGACCGAGATGGCTTGCGAGTTGCGACCCAGGGCCGTGTTGTCGGGCAGATCCACGAAGGTGCCAGGCGAGAGTGCGAGGATTTGCAGGAAGTTGCGAGTGGCAAGCGGAAGCTCCGCAACCGCGCGCGATTCAACAACGCGACCCATCTGCGGACCCTCCGCCCGAGTGGGCGGCCCCGATGTGCTGACTACGACTTGCTCACTTATGCTACCAACTTCAAGCTTAAGGTCGAGTAAAAAGGTTTCAGTAATGCCTACTTGGATCGACTCGAAATCGGTTTTCTTAAAGCCATTCGCCGTCACGCTTATACGATACATTCCCGGTGGGAGGAACGGCACCACGTAATTGCCTCTATCGTCGGTTCTGCTCTTTCGCTCTTTTGTGGTGGCGAGGCTTATGACTGTTACTTCAGCTTCGGCGATGACGGCGCCGAGCGAGTCTTTGACAGTCCCACTAATGCGGCCTGTAGTGCTCTGTGAGAAAGCGGAGACCGGGCAGAGGACAAGCAAGCAACCGATCCAGAACAATGACTTGGGTTTTCGCGTGCTCATCTGCCGTGGTTGGTCTTGTGAAGACGGCTCAACTTCTGCGGCGCTACCTATTCCCGGTGCCATTCACTCTGCTGAAGCAGCACCTCGAACCTCGGGTCGGTGCTCAGGCTGGCCCATTCCGGCAACACGTTGATGTTCCAAGGTAGCATCTTGTTCTCATCAATCTGTTTTTGCAGGAACTCAAAGGCTCGGTTCTTATCACCCAGTCCTGTATAGATCAAGGCAAACTTTTCTGAGCTAACATGACGTTGTTTTGCCTCCTCCTGCAGCTCCTGAAGAATCTTCTCGGCTTCGGCTTTCTTCCCTGCCACCGCATAAGTGTAACCAAGGAACGCTCTTCCGCTTACTTTGTCGGGAACGTTCGCACTCATCTTTTCAGCCGCCGCAATGGCCTCCTTATATCTTCCTTCCGCCAGATAGTAACTTGCGAGATGCTTGTAGGCGTTATGATAGTTAGGATTTAAATCCAGCGCCTTTCGATATTGTTCCATTGCCTGATCCCGTTGGCCGGCAGAATACAGGATCTTCCCCAGGTCGGTTTGCGACGTCCACGAAAACGGATCAAGCTCAACGGCCCGTTTCATATGGAGAATGGCCTCATCGATTCGCCGATGCCCCCAAAGGACTCTGGCATAAAATCCGTGAACATCCGCCGAGTTTGGATCAAGTTCAAGCGCGCGCTGAAACTCTCTAGGCCTGACAGACCAGTCAAGTATCGTGATGGCCAGGGCAGCATGAGCATCTCCAAGCGTATTGTCTAACTGTAATGCTCTTTGGGCGGCCCGTTCCATTCTTTCCTGGGCCTCCTTCCGGGTGGACCAATCATCGCTGAGAATTGCGTTTGAATACGTGTATGCCAACTGCGCGTAGGCCGGGGCGAAGTAGGGATCTTTCTTGATCGCCTGTTCCAAATAATCTCTGGCTTTCTCTTCTTGTCTGTTATGTTGGTGGAAGCGGCCCAACAGGTAGAGTTGGTAAGCTTCCGGGTTGGTGGTGGAACTCTTCGCCAACTGCTGCTTTTCCATGCTGGTCAGTTTCAGCCGCAAGCCTTCTGAGATCTCTTGCGCGATGTCGCCTCGGAGTTTAAGCGCGTCAGCCAATTTACGATCATACTGTCCGTGCCAGAGTCGCTTGTTGTCCGTCACGTCGATAAGCTCAGCACTGATCGACAAATCATCGCCACGCTGAGCAAGTCGGCCCATGAGCACGGCTCGAACATTCAACTCGCGCCCGATCGTTTGCGGGTCTGTCTGCTTCCCCTTGTAACGCAACACTGAGCTAAACGCGGTGACTTTCTTAAGTTCCGGCAACTGCGAAAGGCTGCCGATAATACTCTCGCTGATCCCGTAGGAAAGATATTCCGTGGTTGCATCGTTGTTGACGTTGACGAATGGCAGAACAGCCACGGAATCTATCGCTTCATTGGTTGAAGCGACGGTGGTCTTTCTGGTGGTGTAAAGGAAAACACCCATCACTGCGATCACGAGGGCCATCGCAACAAGCGCCGCGGCTCTTTGATGACTCTTGATCTCGTTGACAAGATATTCAGCACTCGAGATGGAATGCGATTTGGTATCGAGCGACTGCAGCGCCACCGTCTCACTTGCAGATCTCGCTAGCGCGGACGGTTGCGCTCCAATTGTTTGTGCTCCGGTCGATCCGGCTCCGTTGTTTTTGTCCGTTACTTCGTTGCTGGTGGGCACAAGGTCGAGAACTTCTTTCAAACGCGCTTCGAGCTGCAACTCTTGCTTCAGATTTTTTAGATCGTGGGCCAGGTCACTGGTCGTGTGATACCGCTCTCTGGGTTTCTTTCGCAGCGCCTTGGTAACAATTCGATGCAATTCTGCCGGCACATTCGCGTAACCCGTCAACGGAGGCAGTTCGTCCTCCATCAATGAAACCATTACGTGACTCGGTGTCTCACCAGTGAATGGAACATGCCCCGTCAGCAGTTCATACATCACGATTCCCAGAGACCAGATGTCAGTGCCGACGCCGACGTTCTTTGCGCGCGCCTGTTCCGGCGACATGTATTGGACGGTGCCCATTACCAGGCCGGGATTGGTTTGCAGCAGTGTGGGCGTCTCGAGTTCGGCGTCCAGAGTCTGGCGTTCCGTCAGTTTCGCGAGACCGAAGTCCAGGATTTTTACGTAACCGTCGTGCCGGATCATGATGTTCTCGGGCTTGATATCGCGATGGACAATTCCGGCGGCGTGGGCGCCATTGAGCGCTTCGGCTACCTGCAGGCTTACGTTCAACGTTTCATTGAGCGTCAACGGTTTTTCATTAATCAGTTGACGAAGGGTCTTCCCATCTACGAACTCAGTTGCGATGAAGTGGGTAGAATCGGATAGTCCAATTTCGTAAATCGTAACGATATTCGGATGATTGAGGGCTGAAGCCGCGCGCGCTTCGCGTTCGAATCTCCGCACGCGATCAGGGTTAACCGTGAAGTGAGGCGGCAGAAGTTTAAGCGCTACCTTTCGGTTCAGCTTCGTATCCTCGGCCAGATACACTTCACCCATGCCTCCCGAACCAATTTGGCGCTCAATCCGGTAGTTTTGAATTTGGTTGCCGGGTTCGTATGTCGGGCGGTGTGTGCCGAGTAACTCGGCTGCGAGGTCCCCAGCTGGAGTTTCAATGAAACCGTCATCTTCTTCCAGAGACGAAAGCAACGATTCGACCTCTGTGCGCAGAGGTTCGTCACCCACACATTTGCTTACGAGAAACTTTTCTCTTTGAGCGGGCTCGTACGCCAAAGCTTCGTGGAACAACTGCTTGATTTGTTGCCAGCGTTCTGGAGTCATGAGCAATTTGCCGATTTCCAATTGCCGATTGTGCGATCGCAGCCCTGCAAATTGACCACCGGCATTTGGCAATTGCCAATGTCAAGGTCCATTCAAACTTAACGCGAGAAAACAATCCGAATCTTCTAATTGTCGGCGGCGCTTTTAGATATTTCTCGACGAAGCCAGGCTTTGGCCATTGTCCAATCGCGGGCGACGGTGCCCGGGGAGACAGTCAGCACCTCGGCTGTCTCCTCGTTGCTGAGTCCGCCAAAGAACTTCAGCTCTACTATTTGAGCCTGGCGTGGGTCGATTTTCGCGAGTCTCTCCAGCGCCTCATGGACAGCGACAACTTCTTCGCTACGTTCGGGAGAAACGATTAACCCTTCATCGAGGGACAATTTTCGAGCACCGCCGCCCCGTTTTGCATAGTTACGACTGCGCGCGTAGTCAACCAGGATTCGTCGCATCATTTGCGCTGCGATACCGAAAAAATGCGAGCGGTTTTGCCAATGCACGTTCCTCTGGTCGACCAATCGAATGAACGCTTCATTAACAAGAGCCGATGTTTGAAGTGTGTGAGCGGGCGATTCGTTTCGCATATATCGCCTGGCAAGCCGATGAAGTTCTTCATACACAACGCTAATTAAGCGCTCGCGGGCGGCCTGATCGCCATTGCTCCACGCGATTAGCAATTGAGTTACTTCAGAAGGGGAGGAATCCATAATCAGAATGTGCCAAGGGGCAACTCGGCTGAAGCCCGACTGGTAGTGAAACGGCGGAATTATACCGACTAACGGCTTTGTAGTGCGACGGTTTCGCGCGCTTTGGGGCTGTTGAAGTACGGCTAAAGTCTGGCGGTGCCTTAGAAGCATTGGCTCTGGTTCTCGCGTTCAGAAACGAGGACGAAGAGCTATGAGGCGAAACCGTATTTCGATTCCCGGGTTTGTGTTACTCGCTTTGTTTCTGGGCTGCGCGTTACCGGCCTTGGCCCAAACACCGAACGTTCGCACCATAGACTTAAATAATAAAGACGTGGAATTAGCAGAGGCCGGGAATTACCAGGAGGCAATTGATCTTTTTCGGCAGGCAATCGAGTTAAGTCCAGATTATGCACTGGCTCACGCGCATCTTGGCACCTCACTCTATCAAGCCAAACGTTTCGACGAAGCCATCAAATCTTTGAAGAAGGCAATTGAGCTGAAACGCGATTTTGCTGAGGCTTCTTCAAAATTGGGAGTCGTTTATGCTGATTTGGGCAGAAGATTGTCAAGGCCTTCCTCCTCTTCACCGAGTACCGCCAGCGCTTTGGTCCGTGAGTAAACAAACGACTATCCGGACTCTGTGAAGAACGGGGGAAGGGGAAAGAAAAATGAACGCTAATTACAGATCAATCATCCTCGCCATCAGCGTAACTCTCGCCTTATCCGCCTCAATTTCAGCCGCGCCGGGTGATTTGGATCCGACCTTCGGCAGCGGCGGAAAGCTCATCGATGGGACCAGCTATGCATATGATGTGGCAGTACAGAGCGACGGCAAGATAGTTGTCGTTGGCGGCTATCTTAGTAGTCAGGGCCTCAGGCTAACGGACTTCGTGGTTGCTCGATACAACCAGGATGGCTCGCCCGATGTGACCTTCGGTTTGGGCACCGGAAAGGTGATAACCGATTTTGGTGGGGAAGAAGCCGCATGGGGGATTGTGATCCAGCCGGACGGAAAGATCGTCGCCAGCGGTGTTTCTGCCACAGAAGGGGCAGCATCCTTTTTTGTCGCACGTTACAACCCCGACGGCTCATTCGATCCTGGGTTCGGCGGCGGAACGGGAAAGGTGTTAACTGCGTTACCTTGTGGTGACACCAGTGATAACTATGGCGCGGATTTTACGATTCAGCCGGATGGGAAGTTCGTTGGCGCTGTCAAATTTGAGTATTGCCCCGGGCAGTTGATCCGTTACATATCAGACGGTTCGCTCGATGTTTCGTTCGGCAACCATGGTTTTGTAACTTTGGCGAATGGCACGTCTACTCTTACCTCCGTCCTTATTCAACCGAACGGAAAGATCATATGGGGTTTTGAATATTCTGGGGTTTACAGGTATGAACCGAACGGCGCGCCGGATTTGAGTTTCGGTTCAGGCGGTCACATATCGAGTCCATTTCCCTCCCTCACATCAGTCATTATTCAGCCGGACGGAAAGATAGTCGCCTTTGGTTGGAATCTGAATAATTATGCCCTCGTTCGTTACAACATCAACGGCTCTTGGGATACCTCGTTCGGTTTGAATGGTTTAGTGTCGGCGCCGATTGGTGTCTATTTAGGGTCAGCTGCCATTCAACTTGACGGTAAGATAGTGGCCGCGGGGAGCAGCATCGGCATCAATGGGACCAGCGACTTTACCCTTGTTAGATACAACGGCGATGGATCATTGGATGGAACCTTCGGCGGCGGCGACGGTATAACGACAGCTGATTTTAGCAATTCAAGCGACGGCGCCGGTGACGTGGTTCTCGACAGCCTGGGACGCGCTGTGGTCGTCGGAGGATCGGACCGAATGTTCGCAATCGCTCGCTTTCTCGGTGATCCAACACCAACGCCAACTTGCCCCAACCCCGTCGACTGCGCGGAGTTCTTTGTCCGCCAACACTATCGCGACTTCCTCAACCGCGAGCCGGACCCCGCAGGTCTCGCCTTCTGGACCAACGAGATTACTTCTTGCGGTTTTGATGCGCAGTGCGTAGAAGTCAAGCGCATTAATGTTTCGGCGGCTTTCTTCCTGTCAATTGAATTTCAGGAGACAGGTTATTTCGTTTATCGAAGTTACAAAGCAGGTTTCGGAAATCTGCCGGCCGCGCCTGTACCAGTTACCTTTTCAAATTTCATCAATGATGCACAGGAAATTGGCAGTTGTGTACAGGTCGGCATAGGGAATTGGCAAGCTCAACTCGAAGCAAACAAACAAGCGTATGCTCTCGCCTTTGTGCAGCGCCCGGACTTTGTTGCAGCGTTTCCCGGCAGCATGACTGCGCAACAGTTTGTCGAAAAGTTAGACGCCAATGGAGGCGGAGTATTGTCGTCTGGGGGGAAAGCATCCGTGGTGGCAGCCCTGGGTTCGACACCGGCAGACAATGCTAAGCGAGCACAGGCGCTTCGTTTATTGGTTGAGGATCCAGACCTGAAAGCTGCGGAGTTCAACAAGGCTTTTGTTTTGATGCAGTACTTTGGTTACCTGCGTCGTAATCCGAACGACGCGCCTGACGCCTTCGGTGGCTATAATTTCTGGCTTAATAAGTTGAACTCTTTTGGTGGAAACTTTGCGAATGCAGAAATGGTGAAAGCGTTTATCGCGTCCGCAGAGTATCGCCAGCGATTCGAATGATTTGAATCATTGGTAGTAAAGCGAAAGCGGCAAGATTCATGGTGAATCATGCCGCTATCGTTCTCACAATCATTAAGATTGCGAATTCGTGATCACCGTCCTCACCCCGGTAATCACTGTGCGAGCTACATTCAGCAGCTCAGCTGATTGCTGCAGATTCTAGCTCGCCTGAATGACTTACGCAAACAGCGCAAAAACTGGGTCTCCTGGGGACACTGCCAAAAACTTGGCTTCGCTCACCAGTCTTATCCGTGTAATCACTTTTGGGTGAGCGTAGTTCCAAATTCAATTTGCGACTGAGGAGACCCACATTCTGGTCGCTGTACTTACCATTACTATTAAGTGGTTGCCCTACCTGATCCGTGATAGCATCCGCGTATCGCTCGAGCCAAACCAAATGTAGCCTAGGCGGCAATGGGAGAACCCCCACAGATGCTCGCCCCTCCGAAACCATGGTTAGCTTTGGCAGGCGTCGTTATTGTATCCGCGGCAGCCCTTGCCTGGAGTTTCACGCGACTTCATCCCACCGAAAAGATCGAAAGGGCACACACCTCGCGAAAGCGGGAAGCAGGGGCCGAAAACCGAAGCTCACAACCTAATAGGCCAGCTAGTAGCACAGAGCTGATCGATTCTGATAACGACGGAATTCCAGACGTTATCGAGTTGCGGACCTTTCAGGATCGCGACAGCTTTCGGCGCTGGTTTACTGCGATTACCGAAACGCAATTCTATCAACTGAGCGACCAATGGAATGCCGAACAACGCGACTGTGCCGGACTGGCGCGCTTCGCAATCCGCGAGGCCCTGCGGCATCATGATCGTATCTGGTTTCAGAAGATGGGGGCGGTGTACCAACCTGTTGCGCCGGACCTTACGAGTTTTGATCTGGACAACAACCCCTTCGGCGAAAAAATCTTTCGCACCGACTTCGGATCATTTGCCGATAGCGACATTCGCAATGGCCGGTTTTCAGAATTTGCCGATGCGCGCACGCTGAAGAATTTCAACGTGGTGTTCGTCAGTCGAGATCGGCGCGAAGCTCAGCCCGGTGATCTCCTCTTCTATTACCAACCATGGGTCCAGAAGTTTCCTTATCACCTGATGATATTTCTGGGTCCGGCGCGTATTTCAGCCAATGGCGCGCAGGACTGGGTTGTTTATCACACCGGCTCGTCACCCGTCGACAAAGGAACGGTGAAGAAAGTCGAGTTGTCAGTGCTGGATCAGCATCCCGATCCGCGCTGGCGGCCGGTTGAGCGTAACAAGAATTTTCTCGGGTTCTATCGCTTAAAGATTTTGGAGTGAGAGGTACGTCGCGACGATTTTGCTTCTCGGGTTGGAGGACTACTTACGTGGCTAACATTAAGATTCGTCGGCTTCTTGCGACCGTTGTCTTTTATCTTGCGCTCGTCGCTTCAGTCTTTGGCTTCAACATAATCCGCGCGCGCACTACGCCGCCGGCAACACAGCCAAAAGCGGCAGAGACTCCGACCGTCTCGAGCGCCAAGCCTTATTTTTCCTTGACCACAAATCGGTCTTACTCGCCGAACGAATCAGCACGCCTATGGGCCAGCTACCAAAACGTCGAGTATCTGGACTTCCGCGTCTATCGGATCAAAGACCCGAACAAGTTTTTCAAACAGCTAGACAATCCGCATGAGATGGGCGAGACAGAGAAGGAGCAAATCTCCCGGGGGTATGGAGCGCGTCCATCTCTCCTTGATCGTACGCATCGTTTAAAGACTTCGCTTTATGGAGTAGTTAAGCAGTATGTACGCACTCATCTGTTGAGGCCGCACCGCGAAACTTTCAATCAAAAATTTCGCAAAGAGCCACCGGCTGAACGCACTCCGCTGAACGTGGCTGATTATGCGCGCGTTCCTTTGCTAAACCCGGATCAGAAAGTGAAAGACTGGCGCGAAAAGTTACCCGCGCTGGAAAACGAATACGACAGCCGCATGATTCCATTGGGCAAGTTGGATTCAGGCGTCTACCTGATCGAAGGCGTCAGTGGCGGTATGCGTGCTTATTCGATCGCGATCGTGACAAACCTCACGATGATCGAAAAGACGAACCGTCACGGCCAGGTTATGGTTTACATCGTCGATCGCAAAACAGGCGCGCCGCACGAAGGCGTATCCGTCGAAGTCACGAACGCCGAAAAGACCCTGGCAACTGGCCGTACTGACAAGTTCGGCATCTTCAAAACGGACGTGAAGGTTCCTGAAAAACCGGAGACTCCTGAGGAAGACGTCAACCCGGATGAACCACAAGGTAATCCGTTTCTAATTATGGCTCGCGAACAAGACAACTTCGTTGTCTCCGATCTTGACTCTTTCTATTTCGGTGGTTACAGCGAGGAAGCCGACGTCTTAACCGGCGAGGATGTAACCAGCTACATCTACACCGACCGTCCAATTTATCGGCCTGCTCAATCAGTTTTCTTTAAAGGCATTCTGCGCCAATGGACCTCGAGTGGCTACAAACTGCTCGACAGTAAAACCGTTAACGTTACGATCGAAGATCCAAACAACGGCAAGGTATTTGAAAAGGAACTATCGCTTTCCAGTCGTGGCACCTTCAGCGGGCAGTTGGACATGGGCGAGGAAGCACCGCTCGGCAGCTATAGCATCACCGCATCGATTGGCGAAGCCCGCGCCAGCGGTTATTTCGAGGTGCAGGAATACAAGAAACCTGAGTTCAAGGTCACTGTCAAAGGGCCGAAGGATTTTGCCGCTGTAGGTGAGAAAGTTCGTTTCACGATTAATGCGAATTACTTTTTCGGCGCGCCTGTCACCAATGCCGAAGTGCACTACTATATTTACAAACAACGCTATTACCACTGGTGGTGGGACAACGATTCGGAGGAATTCGACGACGCGGCCGGCCCCAGCAACGAAGAAGACGACGAGGAGGCCTCTGACTACTACAGTACCGATCTGGTGACCGAAGAAGACGCCGCGCTGAACGCCAGGGGTGAAGCGTACGTTGAATTCGAAGTACCTGCACCTGATCCGAAAGAAGAATGGGACTATTCGTATCGACTGGAAGCCCAGGTCACTGACGCCTCACGTCGAGAAATGATGGGTACGGCTTCATTCATTGGGACACGCGGCAAAACTGTCGCCGACGCCTATCCCGAACGTTATCTTTATTACCAGGGCGACGCTGCCACTATTCGAGTAAAGACCGCGGATTACGCGGGTAAACCTATCTCCGAAAAAGTCACGCTGAAGTTCATTGAGCAAACGTGGGAAAAGCAAAGCAAGTGGGAAGAGAATAACGGCTACAAGTATGAGAACATCGAGTACATCCTTCACGAACGCGAGTTGGCGACGAGCGAAGTGAACACCGACAGTCAGGGTAACGCAACGTATGACTTTACGGTGCCTTCGCCCGGAAGCATCTACGTCAAAACAATTCTCAACGAGAACGGTAAACAGATCGTGAATCGCGGCGGCTCCTTTTGGGCGCCTGACAAGAAGGGCGAGTGGTCGGATTTTTCGTATCAGGATTACGACGACAAATCGATCAAACTAGTTCCAGACAAGAAGTCATACCAACCCGGCCAAACCGCGCATGTGTTGGCAATGTTACCTACAGATCAAGCGCACTTGTTGGTGACGACTGAATTGTCAGAAGTTCTGAGCGTCCGGCAAATTTTTGCGGCCGGCCGCAGCATTGTGATCGACGTACCTATCGACAAAAAATACGCGCCGAACGTTTACCTTGATGTGTCGTTCGTCAAGAACAACGACATGTACAACCAGAGCCAGATTATTGGGGTGCCTGCGCGTGACAAGATGCTCAAACTCGACATAGTTCCGAACAAGGCTGAGTTCAAGCCACGCGATGTCGCGTCCTACACAATCGTGGCACGCAACGAGGATGGCTCACCAGCGTCGAACACGGAGGTCAGCCTGGGAATTGTCGACGAAGCAATCTACAGCATTGCACAGGAAACCGTTGGCAACATTAAGCGCGAGTTCTATGGCCGACGTTACAACGAAGTTCAGACGAGTCTGGCGATTCATTACACGTTCACGGGTTACGGTGGAGAGAGGCCCGCGGATCTAGCGAAGAACAAGTCAGCTTACCAGTTGGCTGACTTCAAGAATGAGAATTCATACGCCGATCCCACTGTTCGTAAGGAGTTCAAAGACACAGCATTTTGGCAGCCTGATGTGGTAACCGGCGGTGATGGGAAAGCTAACGTGAGCTTCAAACTGCCAGACAACCTTACGACGTGGCGTGCAACTGCGCGTGGCGTAACGGCGGATACGCGTGTTGGATCAGTCGTGCAAAAAACGATCGCTCGTAAAGACGTGATCATGCGTTTGGAGATGCCACGCTTTTTGACGGAGGGCGACACAGTCACGATCTCAGGCGTAGTACACAACTTTCTAAAGAGCGACAAGTCCACGAAGATTTCACTGGACTTGAACGGCGCGCAGTTGCTCGATTCACCTTCTTCAACAGTAACGATCCGTCCGAACGGCGAGCATCGCGTTGACTGGCGTGTACAAGCGAACACGGTCGGGAAACTGACCCTGCTCGCGAAAGCACTGACTGATACGGAATCCGACGCAGTCGAGATGACTATGGACATCGTGCCACATGGTCTGAAACGGACGAACGGCAACACCACTACGCTGACCCAAAACGACGCGGATCAAACTATCAATCTGGACGTACCGGGACGTGCCGATACGCAGGCCCGGTCGTTGCGGATCGAAGTATCACCGTCGATCGCCGGCGCATTGTTTGGCGCACTCGATTACCTCACGAGTTATCCCTACGGCTGCACTGAACAAACGATGTCGAGCTTCCTGCCGAACATAATCGTCGCCCAGACACTGAAAGACATTCCGACAGCAAAGATCCGCGCGTCGAACGATCTCGATAACAAGGTTCGAAGAGGTCTGGATCGGCTATATGCGTATCAACATGCGGACGGCGGTTGGGGTTGGTGGAAAGACGACAAGAGCGATCCGTTTATGACAGCTTACGTCGTTGATGGTCTGGTCATGGCGAGCCGAGCCGGCTACCCGATTGACGGTTGGCGTCACTCACAGGGTCGGGAAAAACTGTCGTCGTTGCTCACTGTGGGCAAGAACGATAACGGCAATCCTATCGATGATGAAACGCGCGCTTACATGATTTATGCGTTCACGGAAAGCAGCGATAACGATGTCCACTTCCTTGATGAACTGTATGCCAAGCGCAACAACCTTGGGCCATATGGACGCGCGCTGCTGGCGCTGACTTTGCAGGAGCGTAAAGACGCGCGTGCGCAGGAAGTAGCGAAGCTGATAGAAGGCTCAGCTCAGCAGGACGAGTTCGAAGCACACTGGCAGACCGCGCGGGTGAACGATTACGGGCGTGATGTTTACCTTGACGTCGAGGCTACAGCGCTTTCGTTGAAGGCGCTTTCGCAGATCAATCCTGGCTCATACCTGCTGCCTAAAGCAGCGCGATGGTTGGTAAAGAATCGAGGGAACGGCTACTACTGGTTATCGACTAAAGCAACAGCGTTCGCGATCTACGGGTTGGCGGAATACCTGAAACTCAGCAAGGAACTGTCGCCCGACTACACGTTCGAAGTTTATTTGAACGGCGTTAAGGTTGGGGGACAACACTTCGGCGCTGGCGATGCCACCAGCGCACAGAGTGTCACGGTTTGGAAGAAAGGTGGGGAAATTGGTCCAACAAACCAAATTCGAATCGTGAAACACGGCAAGGGAGCTTTATATGTTTCGAGTGCACTTGAATATTTTACGGCCGATGAAAACGTGTCAGCCCAGTCGTCGGGCGGATTGAAGATCACGCGTGAGTATCTGCGCCTACGCGTTTCCGAAGATGATAATGGCAAGGCAAGTTGGAAGGTTGAACCGTTAAGCGGCGAGCTGCGTTCGGGCGACATGATTGTGGTTAGGCTGCGGCTAGCTGGCCCACGTGCGCAGTACGTGATGATCGAAGATCCAATTCCGGCAGGCGCGGAACAAGTCGCGCGCGTAAGTGGAATCTATCTGAATTATTCGCTTGGCCAGTGGTGCGATTGGTACAGCAATCGTGAGTTTCGCGACAACCGCACCGCAATCTTCATGAATTACTTTGACGGTGACGCGATGCTGCAATACGCCATGCGCGTCGAGGTGCCAGGTGAATTCAAGATCGCGCCTGCCCGAGCGGAGTTGATGTACCAGCCGACCGTGCAGGCGAATACAGCAAATGATCGGTTGAGAATTCTCGATAAGAAGTGAAAACGATCAAATCAATGAGGCGATCATGACAAGTACACTGAAACTTTGGTTCAGCACAATCTGGACAACGTTCGCAAATGTGGGTTCGCTACTGGTCTTTGCGATCATCTACGCGTTTCTGCTCATCGCGACTTACGTTTTTATCTCGGTGCAGGAAGCGACGATCTGGCAAGTATTTGTCACGTATGTGCTGTTGGTTTTGATTCCGATCGGCTTTTTCACGCTACAAGCTTCGATCATTGATCGTGTTTTAGATCAGAAGTTACGGTGGCGTGTAATCGTGATCGATGCCTTGAAATTTTTGTTGGTATCTATTCCAGTGCTGTTAATTGTGTGGCTACTCTATTATTTGCTGAGCAAAATCTCGGTTCGTTATCCGGCCCCAATCCCGGAAGTCCTCACAGTAAACCAAGCGGTTTCTCCAACAACAGCAACTCCGCCAACCATACCACCGCCGACCACACCACCGCTTCATTGGCCAAGTCTGATTTTCGCTACTCTGCGTTTTGTGCTGTTGGGTGTGGCGCTTCCGCTAGCGACAATTCATTTATGGATTGAAGTTGCTGGCAGCAGATTCCGTACTCTGTTTAGGGATGGCGCGAAATCATTGTTTAGACGAATAGGATCGGCGCTTGTGCGTGCCTTTTCCTCAGAGTCGGTTTTGATTTACGGCCTAGGCCTGATCCTTTTCTTCGTGTTGCCTTATATCATGCTGGTACCTACGTTCAAGGTTAATGGCAACAAAACGGAGTTCATCGTTTTCGGTCTGCGGTTGCTGTTGGCGTTCCTGTTCAGCCTGGTTGGTTGGGTGATCACGTTGACCGCTCTCACGAGATCTGCACCCGGTTTACCTCCCGAAGTTTCAGCCGCGGCTGTTGCGGAGCCGGCAGAGGCAGCTGCGTGAGCTTAAACCCTTGGTGTTATTTCGTGGATCGCTTTTCTTTGCGCGTAAAGAGCAATCCACCAAATCACACGAACCAACACGAACAAGAAACCGATCCTTAAGCTTATGAAACTTGTTGGTCCAGGGATTCGGCAGTTTAACCGAAAGGTTCGCGAGCATGCATTGCTGCTTTTGCTTGCGAGCGGCTCGATATTGTTTCTCTCGTTCCATTCCTCGCAGATTAAGCCGATTAACATCGCGTGGCCCGGCTCCAGTTCCAACAAAAACGAAGAAGCAATCGATGCTGCACTTCAAGACGCCGCCACAGCTGCGCTCGCGAATCGCGAAGGCACAATTATCGTGATGGATGCGCAAACGGGCCGCGTTCGTGCGATCGTCAATCCAAAA
>JBKPQV010000813.1:0-7510 GCA_046734235.1 Acidobacteriota bacterium | reverse complement strand
TCGCAGAAGGGTCGCTACCGCGTCAAGGTCGCCAATTTCGGTACGGTGCAGTTCCAACGTTATACAAAAAAAAGGTGTGGTGATGAGCCGTATAAAATGATTTCCATCGTGTGATTGCCGCCGCGGAGAACTACTAATGCCTCATTTGGAAGGACATCTTTTAAGATGCCCTGTTGAACTCTTTTATCTCGATTAGATAGTCGAGAACTGAATGAAATGATACGAACCGTTCAAGATGATCGGTATCCACCTCAATACCAAATTCCTCTTCAATAAGCGTTATCAAGGTGACCGTCGCGATTGAGTCCCACCCTTCAAGATCAGTAGAAGTTGCAGATCGCAGCTCCCTCTCAGTTAATCCGCCAAACACGGCTGAGAAGCATTTGATCAAGCGCTGTTCAACGTCATTCATTATCCGGCTCCAGAACCACCACCCGGTGAAATAATTTCGGGCAATTGCTGTCGAAAAGATCTCTAGAAATGGTTACGGTAGAAATGGGAGGTTCGTTGAGCAGTTCAGAGAAGAATCTCTCTACCGGTCCATTTCGCGCCGTTTTAATGTAATCGAAGACAATCTCTTTCCTGTGAAGTTTCTCGAAGACTGTCTTAACGCACTGGTGCTCAATCCTACGAGCAAACGCGCGGCAACTCATTACCCAAGTATCAACATTTACTCGCGAGTCCTCAACTCGACCGGTCATCACTGCAATCTTTCCGAGAGTTCCGAAACGATCCCTGTAACTCACAGTAAGCAAGAACGTATCTGACTTCTGAACATGCTTTGCCCATGCGGCTTCGGTGACTCGCCTCCCATTCAGGTTGAATTGGTTAGTCTTGTTGACTAGCTCAAATGCCCGTTTGTCATCAGGATCCTTTTGAATGTTCAGAGTCAGTTCCGCCTCAGCCTGTTCAAGCAATGCATCTGAGAAGCCTTGACTACCTTCGTCTGTTATCTCACGAATTTGAGAACTGCGGCGAATACTGTTCATCCGAAGCCTATCCTCATCGGATATCACTTCTTTGCCAAACAGATCTCGCAAGCTTGAAACGAGTTCGTAAATACCTTGTGAGTTGTCGTATGGGAAAAGCAGACATTCAATCTCTGGATGGACGGCACGGACTTCCGCAAGCTCAAGCGGACTGTCGTCGATGAACACCACACTATCCGGGCCGATATTCCACGTTGTGAGAATTTCTGAAACCGCCTGCGCCTTCGAACCCCAACTCACTGAGAGCAGCGAAATATTGTTTTTCGGTAGCACGAGGTCTTCTCTTCTGAATGCCTTTTCTACGTTAGAAGGCTCGTTTTTGCTGGCAACGCCGATGAGGACCCCCTCTTCCGAAAGACTCTTCAACATCTGTTGATAGTAGCCGTGTGGCGCGCTCTTGTGATCCTGGTCCCAACTTATTCCTTCAGCTCCAACCTCGCCGACTATCCCGCTCCACAATGTATTATCTAGATCTGTGATTAAACCTTTCTTGGGTAATTGATTCTTCACAAGCTTTGCAAGGAGCGAAGCAAGTGTGGAGGCGTGCGAGAGTTGATATGGAAAACCTGAAGCCCATTCGGATTTAGCACTAAGGCGCTGAGCCACAGGAGAATCTCGGTCAAGCCTGTCCCCGTTTAAAACTCTAACCCGATCTATTTTTGCAGCTTCTACACCAAAAGCGCCTGTTGTCTCTTTCAATTTCAGTTCAATATCACCGGCCTGCCAGCCCGCGGTGAAAAATATGGGCGGCAAAGGCAAGCTTGGCAAGGTCAACACTACGGGTATTGAACGAGCAACGTTTTCCAGTAAATGTCTAAGGTGGGAAAGAAAGAGTGTTGTTCGCTCTAGAGTGCCAACCAAGTTATTAGGAGACCATCCGCCAAGCTGTCGAATACCAAAGCGCGCATCGAGATCGGGCCATTCCAGTACAATAACAGCAGCGTGAAATTCATCTGTGTTCAACTCCTGCAGAGTGCCGGTCAAGTCTCCATAGAGTCCGGTAACTATCTCTACATGTTGTTCTGCAAACAGCTGTTGAATCTCTGCGTGTAAGAAGGTCTGAAAATGCAAAGGCGCAAATCCGCAAATCAGTGCAACTCGAAAAGGATCAGACTTAGACCCTGAGTACTGTTGGATAATGGTTAACGCATCGATCAGTTTCATTGACCTTGTCTTTGATCGGCAATCACGTCGACGAAATTCCATATAGCTCTAAGATTCGCTTGACGTTTTGCTTGAGATCAAATCTGGCTCTAGCGACCGAGTAGCAAGTCTCGCCGATTCGTTCGCGAAGCTCGCCGTTATTCAACAACAAAAGAATTCTATCCGCTATCGCTGGCGCATCACGAGGTTCCACCAGATAACCAGATTCGCCGTCTTGAATCAATTCCGGAATTCCGCCAACTCGGGTCCCAATTACCGGCTTTTTACAAGCCATTGCTTCCGCGATTGTTTGTCCAAATGCCTCTTGCCATCGCGAGACTTGACATACGACGTCCGCTGCGTCATAGACGCCTTCCTCAAACGGGTCGATCACTAATCCAGTCCACGTCACGTGATCGTCAAGTCCGAGGTCCTTAGCTAATGCGGTGTACTCAGCGCGATAAGAACCTTCCCCCGCCAGAACCAGATGCACCTTTCTGTTTTTCTGGAGCACCAAATGCATGGCGCTAAGCAAGTCAGTGATCCCTTTCTCCGGGATAATCCAACTTACCTGAACAACAACATTTCTATCCTCAGGAATTTTATACTTGGCCTTAAATTTTCTCCCGCGGTCCTGGTCCTCTCCCAAACGCGAGAAATCGGCACTATTGTAAATCACTTCGAAACGTTTGGTTGGAAGCACGTCACGCGTCGTAAAGCACCTATGATTGTAGGCGCTAACACAAATAACTTTCGACAGAGGGAAGTTAATCGTCCTGACTGCGATTCTTTTCCAAAGAGGAGCTCGTTGCGCGACGTACTCACTTGGATGCGAACCCTGATCGGTGAAGAAAATTTTCTTTACCGACAGGAATCTGGCTAACCAGGGATAAAAACCCAGAAACCCGACGAGCTGCATATGAAGAATGTGCGGTCGGTAACGCCATAAAATGCGAACAAGATCTCGAAGCGCCTGCTTGTTAGGCTCAACTGCATTGTGCACAACCTCAATCGAAACGTTTGGGAGATCGAGATAACGGCGCACAACGTCCGGTGGTTCATCGAGGAAGCAAATTATACTTTGCCATCCGTGTTCACCGAGTTGTTGAGAAAGTTCTCTGGCGTAAGTTTCGCTGCCACCGACATATCTAGGTGACAAGCCAAAGAGTGATACGACGGCCTTCATGAGGATGCCACGCTACACTCCGAGCTTAGGCGAGATAATAGTATTAGATAAAAACAATCTATACCGTAATGCATATACCAAGTGGAACCAGCGAAGTCTAATACTGCGCTAGCGTTTTAGGATCCGATTTAGTCTTGCCACCAAGCGCTCATGAAAATCGCGCGCACGCAGTTCAGCATCAAACGCTAACGTAAATACGCGTTGGAGCGCCGAGTGTTTTGAGGGTTTTTCGTGGGCGGCCACAAAGTTTTGCTTGTTACCAAAGCCCAAAATTCGTTGGTCTTCCATCGTTAGACTACCCAGAAATGCTGCGTTCAACAGCAAAGGGTGATAGCGATAGTTTAGGTTGTTGGGCTCAAGCCTAATTGAGGGGTCGTGGAAGTCATAAAATAATGCTTGACGTGATTCAATGATTGGCACGCTCTGGCGATGAATGCCGGTCGTATCAAACAGAAAAGCCGTTCCGGCAGGACCAAGGACCTCGATAATCTGGAGATCCTTTATTGATTGAACTTGAACATTGCTCACATATTGGGGATGCTGTTTGCGATGACTGCCCTTTATGTAGTTGAAGGCGCCGCTGGTCACGTCAGTTAAGTAGATCGCGAGCTTTACTTCTTTCGGTATGTAGTCAACAACGGTTTGGTCGTACCAAGCATCACCATGCCAACCATGAAAATCGCGCTTGGTCGGCACGGACATCCAGCCCTTAGCTTCCACTAGTTCAAAATTCTCCCCTACATATCTTCGTAAGCACTCCTTCACTGTTGGGTGAATTGCTACATCGAGAAACCCCTGATCTAATGTTAGAAGATCTGAAACGACATGCCGATATCTCTCACGTTCGTAACCATCAAAATCGTTCCAACGAACGCGTTTCAGTCTAGAATTGAATGCTCGCTGCATCGCCGCCAACTGTTCGCGTCCGATCAGATCGTGCAAAACAACTATTCCGTTCTGCTCCAATTCAGCAAACACGTGATCAGCCTGAGAACTATAAGATTTCACAGGATGGCGTAATATTTCATCAGAATTAAAATTGCTTCCCGGGTTGATCACACATTCACCTCCTTAAATACAAATTGCTTGAACCTTGCACTTTCGATCACGATATTAACTCACCGCCTGTTTCGGGATCGCCGAAAGGGAGTTAGCTTCGCACATGATCTGTTTCAATCTATAGTCGCGATAAAGTCCAGGCTCGTCCTGGTGGCCGTCTACAGCCGCCATGATCATATTAAACGCTTCACGCGAAGTCGCGAAATGGACTTTAAACTGTTTCGTTCGTTCGCCAAGCTCGATTGTGTTTCCGAAAAACTGTCGCAACTCTTCTCCGATAACCACTGACTCATCGCCGGGCAAAAACCCGTGGCAAAAAAGTTTGATAAACACCCAGTTCGGGCGACCGTGAACGCTGATGTGTGCGCTTCGCCAATGATCCAGCCGATTCATACTTAAAGGATAATTATGGGATAACACACCATTGTCGAGTCTCGGAATCGGCATTCCATATCGCCGTCTCGTTAGGTCAAGAATCAATGGCCCACTGAAGATAATTGGCAAGGATGGCTTATCTCCGACGCTCAAGTCTGGACCTCGACGATGTGGGCTGCGTTCGTTAAGCGGTAGACCACACTGATACAAAGCATTAATGCGCGGGACCTGTGATCGATCAGGAGCGGAGGGTAGTGTGAGATCAGCGTAGCATCCGGTATCTGCGAGAATCTGCATTTCGTTATCAACGCCGCAGTATCGGCCGCCGCTTGAATTTGCCAGGGCCCAATTGCCATGAATGAATGCATAGCACGGACCGTTAACGCCTTCCATACGAGAAAGACATTTGTGCGTTTCAGCCAGAACGTCGCGAAACCCTTCAAGGGAGCGGCGTAAATTTGCTTCGGTATCTGGCGCATTTATTCCGTGATGAAGATGGACCTCGACCTCTCCAAACCCGTCTGACTGCAGTTCTGCCAGCTGGTCAAGAAGTCCGTAATGATATTGTTCGGCAGGATAAAAGTTTGTATGGCGCAGAGGAGTCCCATCGTGGTCTGCGATAGCTTTTCCCGTTGTTCGGGCGAGCTTGGACCAACGATCGAGCAGCGTCATTTGAGCGTCCCAGCTCAAGGTCACCCCCAGTCCGCCAAACTCATTGGGTTCTTCGTTGTAACCTGGCTCAAAGTGATTGGCAATCACGAAGATCAGATGCGCCGAACCGGAATCTGCAATCAGTTGTCTGGCAAGGTCTTTGGCTCGCCAAAATGGATATCGTATGAGCCACGGGAGAGCCCATGCGAGTTTCGTAAAACGACCAGGATCAAAAGCGAATGCGCCCATAACGAACTTCAAGTACTCTTGCTTTTACTCCGGCTTCCTGGCGATGATAAAAATACCATCGACAATCAGTTCTTCCTCCGGCATCGCACGAAATTCCGAGGTCAGCCTGGATCGAACTTCGCGAACCATTTGCAAAGAGGCTTCGGTGTAATCCTCGTTCAACTCAATCTTTTCCTTGTGGGGATGTAAATCCCCTTTTCCACAGACGCCGACGCCTATAATTCCTGTGATCAAAAGTTTCGTGTCGTAACCAAGTTCGTTCATTACTCGACGATAGTAGTTCATCAACTTTCGATTCGGCTTTCCCGAGTCAACCGCCATCAATCGGTACACCGATTCGGAAATAGTGAGGTAGGTCAGCGGGTTCATGCGATTGTCCCTGAACATTCCCTGATCGCTTAGGTCTATCTTGTGCAACATGAAACCGCCACCCGCCAATAGCTTGTCCATCGCTGCAAAAGCCGCGTCTGGATTGTAAATATCCTGGATCGCTCCTCGAGATACGGCCAGGTCAAATTTTTCCATCTCAAATAACTGTTTCGCGTTTTCGACATCGGTACCATATATGCAAAGAACTTTCTCAGGATTGAGTTCAATAGTTGTGCTGAGATCGATGGCCTCGTCGAATCGTTGCTTTTCTTCTTCGTTTAGCGTCTCTCGTAACGCCAAGTAGATTTGTCTTTGGTGTTCCAGATCTCTCTTCGAATAGTATTTGTCCAGACATACTGCGCGTTCCACACCGGCTGCGATGAATTTGAGAGCGACGCCAACATTGTCTCCAAAACCCAATTCGAAGACCCTCATTCCTTTCAACTGGGCCAGGGAGAGACCGGAATAGTTCAGGTAGTCGTCAAACTGAACATTAATGTAATCAAGGCTCTCGGAAATCTCTTTAAAGAAAAGACTATGAGTGGCACCATGTAATGACTCTGTGTTTCCCGCCTCGAATCTGCGCTTCATTCGCCAGTTGTCGACAATTTTAGCCGCTATAATTAAAGTTTTAGATTTCTTGGCAATCTGCCTCAATTGGGACATTGGTTAGCCGTCCTGTCTTTGGTTCTGTTTAAGCTCCGGGTCTATTCTGCAAGTTGAAATTCCACTAACCAGAAATTCCCAGCGCTTCCTTCAGTTCTTCAAAATTAACGCCCGGATCTGAGCCGTCACTGCCTTTGCCTTTAAACCGACTGGAACTCGCGAGCCGATAGTCTCCACCACGAAAGTTTGTGAACCCGACGGAATCGATGCCCTGAGCAATGTAATTGTTAGGATAGGCACTCTCCAGCGAATAACCGGACTCCGCGTTTCGCACAATCACATTTTTGATTATTGTCAATTTGGGATAGCAAGCAGAGAAAGTTGCTAACCCACAATTCATTCCGTACATGTTGTTAAATGCAATGTTGTCTTTGAATGTAAAATTCGTAATTGGACCATTGGAAGCGAACATTGGACCGCCACCACTGCTGTTGATAAAGGTGTTGTGTTTAATTACCACGCCGTTGCCATAACCCCAGATTGCTATCTTTGTGTATCCGTATTCGTCGGGCAAGTTATTCGTCTGCGTAAACAGATTGTTTTCAACAACAATGTTCGTGCCTTCCGTTGCCATATGCCACAAGGCATAACCTTTAGGGTTACCGAGGGCACCACTAAAGGCTGTCCCAAAGTTCTTAATCCAGTTGTTTTTGAAGGTGAAGTTTTTGATGGTCGTCCAGGGTGAATCACCATTTTGATTCACGGAGTTTAAGGCGATTACGCTGGGCCATCCCTGAAAGATGTTGCCTTCGAATAGACATGTATCGCAGTGCTTGATCTCAAGATAGCCTTTAGGCATCCGCCGATTATAAGTGTCAAACTC
>JBKPQV010000812.1:0-14590 GCA_046734235.1 Acidobacteriota bacterium | reverse complement strand
GGGCTATCAAACCTAAACAAAGCGATACTGCCGTAAACGTCAGTGGATATGTGGCTGTCACATCAAAAAGCAAACTCGAAATCAAACGCGTTAAGGCAAGGGCACCAAGTAAACCCAGGCCAATTCCAAACAGTGTCAAGGTCATTCCGTTCTTCACCACGAGACCAAGAACGTCACTACGCTGCGCACCCAGGGCCATCCGAATTCCGATCTCATGTGTGCTCTGGCTCACCGAATAGGACATCACTCCATACAAACCCAATGAAGCGAGAATGAGCGCAAGCAGGCCAAACAGGCTGGCCAGCGTGGTTACCAGTCGCTCCTGCCCTAGCGACTCATCAATCTGATTTTCAAGAGTGCGGAAGCGAAAGATAGGAAGGTTTGAATCGACACTCTGAAGTTCGCGACGTATCGAAGCTGCTACTGACAATGGCTCGCCACTAGTACGCACTTCAAAAATTGTTTCGCGCCAGGAACTTGGATCCTGAAGGAAGGGCACGTAGAAAGTCCGCGGGGTGCGTTCCCTAATGCTCACACTCTTCGCATCTTTCGCCACGCCGATGATTTCAACCAGGCCACCGTCGTCTTCGCCGCGATCGATTGAGCGTCCCAGGGGATTTTCGTCACCAAAGTAATAACGCGCGAAGGCTTCATTAATAACCGCAACCTTTGGGGCCGACTCATTGTCTTGAAAGTTGAAATCCCGCCCGCGCACGATCGTCACTCCGAGCGTTTCAAAGTAACGGGGCCCCACTTGTCCGAGATATGGCGCATTCCATTCTCGTTCCCCATTCTTTTCGCGAAACTCGTTTTCGTCCGGTGGCGGTGTATATCCTGGAACCTTTATGCTTCCCTGCGTGCCACCACCAGTTAACAACCCTTGCCGGCCCAAACTTACCGACCGCACGCCAGGAACGACGCCAATCCGCTCCAACATTTGTTTGTATAGCGCTGCGATCTTCGGTCGTTCGTAATGAGCTAGTTGAGGATCGACTGAAAACAGTAAGACCTTGTCGTAATTGAACCCCATGTCGACGCTGCGAAGCTTCGTCAGGCTGCGAACAAACAGACCTGCACCGACTAGCAGGGTCAATGACATCGCCAACTGTGCAATCACCAAAAGGTTGCCGAAACCAAAGCGACGCAAGCGAGCAACATGACGCGTGTCTTTCAAAGTTGAAGAGAGCTCAAGGTCAGTAGCATGCCACGCTGGCGCCAACCCAAAAACCAGGAGTGCGATTAGCGAAACACCCGCCGTAAAAGAGACTATGCGGAGATCAAGTGGCAGGTTCACTGTCAGGGCCGCACCCGCTGAGGTCGGATTTTTACCGCTTGAAACAACCGACAACAGCAACTGGCTACCCCACGCAGCGACCAATAATCCCAGGCCGCCGCCGATTAATGCAATGAGTAGACCTTCCGTGAGGAGTTGGCGAATGAGGCGGACACGGCTTGCACCAAGCGCAAGTCGAACGGCAATCTCACGTCTCCGGCTGGTGGCGCGCGCCAATAGCAAGTTGGCAACATTGGCGCATGAGATCAGCAGCACGAGCGCAACTGCTGCCATCAATAACTGCAGTGGCTTTGAATACTGCTGACGTAACGCGTTGAAGCCCTGCGCCGCCGGAAGCAAACTGACTCTGCGTCCTAAGATCTGTTTTTGATCGTCCGGCGTCAGCTTGCTGCCCGCGCGATCGATCGCTTCACGTTGCAGCAACAAAGTAAGTGCGTTTACTGTGCGCTCATCATTCACCTTGTCTTTCAGTCGCGCGAGCACAAACGGCAAGCCGCTGTTTCGGAAGCGCGACCGCCCTGGCAGAACACTTTCACCACTGCTTGAGGGAAGAAAAATATCCGGGGCATTGCCCACAATCGTGCCGAAGAATTCAGGCGGCGTAACCCCGACAATGGTAAACGGTACGTTGTTAACGATGATGTTGTGACCAATTGCCGAAGGACTACGCGAAAAGCGACGTTCCCAATATGCATTACTGATAACAGCTGCGTTTTGAGACTGTGGCGTGTCGTCAGACTCGACCAGTGGCCGTCCAGCGATTGGATTGACTCCTAGTGTTTGGAAGAAACTTCCCGACACCATTTGACCTTCAATGACTTCGCTGGATTGACCTAGATTTACGTTGAGCCTGGTCGTGTTATTGAAGAAACAAGCTGCGGAGACGGACTCTTGCTGCGTGAGTTTTTCAAACGCAGGGTAATAAACATTGCTGCTCGGCTTGATTCCGGGCTCACCGAATTGAATAAATACTAGTTGTCGGGGATCTTTAACCGGAAGCTGCTTCAGCAGGATTGCATCAAGTAAAGTAAAGACAGCCGCATTCGCTCCAATTCCCAGCGCAAGCGACAACACTGCCATCGCAGTGAAGGCCGGACTTTTCACCAGCATGTGAAAAGCGAAACGGAGATCTTTAATTAGAGTTTCCATAACTTATGTCGACTGCTGATTTTTGATTGCTGATTGCTGATTTGGTCTTAGGTCTTTGGTCTTTGCTCTTCGGTCCCCAGGCCAAGTCAGCAATCAGCAATCAAAAATCAGCAATCTCCTTTATTCATATCTGAGCGCAACTAACGGATCGACTTTGGTTGCCCGGCGCGCCGGAACATAACAAGCAACCAACGCAACGACTCCTAACATTCCCACGACCAGGATCAGCGTTAACGAATCGGTTGGCGTTACACCAAACAGCATAGTTGCCAGGAAACGCGTTAGAGCAACAGCGCCAATCAGACCAATTGCCACTCCTATCGCCGCAAGTTGAACACCTTGCTTGATTACGAGTCGCAACACATTGCTTCGTTGCGCTCCTAACGCCATGCGTATTCCGATTTCGCGCGTACGCTCACTCACTGAAAAAGAAAGCATTCCGTATAACCCGATGACCGCAATCAACAACGCGACTCCACCAAAAATCCCAAATAAGGTGAGACTGAAACGACGCGCATCAAATGAATCGGAGAAAACCTGCTCGAGAGTGGAAAAACTCGCCGGTGTGCCGGACCTCAATTGGCCGACGGTCGACCGTAATGACGGTATCAACGTGGCCGGATCGTTAGCAGAACGAACCACGATCGCCAGCCTCGCAACTTGCCACCACTGAGGACGTTGCAGTGAGTATCCGTAGAACGTCGGCTCAGGTGGCTTCTCGAGATCTGCATCTCGCACGTCGCCCACGATGCCTACGATCTCCATCAAATGTTTATCGGTATCCATGCCGAAATAGATCCGTTTACCAATCGCATCACCACTGGGCCAGTAGCGCTGGGCCAACGACTGGCTGATCACCGCAACATGTTGACCATTCACCTTGTCGGAGGCATCAAACATGCGGCCGCGCAAAAGAGGAATCCGCATTGCCTCAAAATAGCCAGCGCTGGCAACTCGATATTCCGCCGACCCTTTTTGGTTCGGATCGTTATTGATCAAGAACTGCCCATTTGCGCCGCCGCCTTGCAACGGCAAGACGTTGATTCCACCTGCACCAGTTACACCGGGCATCTTTTCGATTCGTTCCAGTAATTGCACGTAAAACTGACGCAGCTGCTCATCCTCTTCTGGAGTAATCGTGGTGGGAAGTGACAGGGTCATCACGACGCTACTGTCGATTGTGAACCCCGGCTGAATCGCCATGACTTTCAGAAAGCTTCGCGCCAGCAATCCAGCTCCGGTTAAGAGAATCAGCGTTATACCAATTTGTCCGACAACGAGCGCGCCATGCATTCGCACTCCTTTAGCGCCCACAGTTTGACCTCGCGCACCGGATTTCAATCCAGCAGTCAAATCACTTCGTGACCGGAGTCCTGGTAGAAAACTAAGCACTACAGCAATGACAATTCCCAGCCCACAGGCGAAAGCGAGCACTCGTCCATCAATTCCGATCTCGTTAATTCGAGGAAGGGTTCCTTTTTCGAGCAACAGCAGAAGACGCACAGCAAAACTTGCTAACAAAATTCCAAGCGCTGCGCCTGGTAAGGTGAGTACAAGGTTTTCAACCAAGACCTGTCTTGTCAGTCTTGAGCGTGAAGCACCAAGTGCAATTCGAAGAGTGAATTCGCGCTGGCGGGACACCAGATGGCCGAGTAGCAAGTTTGAAAAGTTGGCACAGGCTATTAACAAAAGGAGTCCAACCGAACCAAGCAAAAGCCAGAGTCCCTGCCGAACATTGCGCGTCAGGTAAGTCTGCAAAGGGATGAGAGCGAGATCAACTGCATCGGTTTGGTCACCGTAAGTGCTTTTGAGGTGTTTCGCGATCTGGCTGACTTCACTTCGAGCTTGTTCGAGTGTTACTCCTTCTCGCAAGCGGCCGACTACGGGATTAGTGTGAGCTGTACGCCTCGTGTTTAAGGGTTCAGTATTCCGGCTTACCCAGACCTCAGTGTCAGCCGGATAATTAAAAGCTGGCGGCATGATCCCGACAATATTGCAGTCAACCCCATCTACATTAAGTTTCACCGCGTCAAAGTCAGATCGTCCGCCGAGCATCCTTTGCCAGTAGCCATAACTGATAAGTGTGGCTTTTGGCCCACCGTAGCGCTCCTCCTCCGCGACAAACGTTCTACCCGCTAGAGGCTGAAAACCCATAGCTTTAAAGAAGTCCGCCGAGACAAAAGAGGTTTGCGTACGTCCTGCTCCATTTCCTGCGGTGACAACTAGTGGGAAACTACCTGCGACAACACCAAGATGATCGAAGCTGCGACTGAGCTGGCCGATATCGTTTAAGTTTGGCTCACTTACAGCCATCTGATTTCCTTTGGGACCAACTTCTTTCACAAAAACCAGGCGCTCAGCATTCGGGTAAGGCAATGAACGCAGTATCAGCGCGTCCACTATGGAAAAGATTGCCGTAGTCGAACCAATTCCAAGTCCCAAAACGAGAATCACAATCGCTGTGAAACCTGGATGCTTCAAAAGATTTCGCAATGCGAAGCGAAGATCTTTGATTAGCGAGTTCATGATCTTTTCTTTTTCTACGTCTGGGGTCTTGGGTCTTTGGCTTTTGTCTTAGGTCTCTGCGTTTCTAAATCGACTAGACCCAAGACCTAAAACCAAAGTCCCAAGACCCAAAACCCTATTCATATCTGAGCGCGACCAATGGATCGACTTTGGTTGCGCGGCGCGCCGGTATATAACAAGCAACCAACGCAATCAAAGTCAGGATTACCGAAATGACGATGTAAGTTGCCGGGTCAGAAACCTTCACGCCGAAAAGCATCTGGGACAGGTTCACCCAACTCTCCAAATACTTTGTCAGCACATAAGACCCAATCAGTCCCAGCACAACTCCAACGATCGCCAGCGTCATTCCCTGGCGCACAATCATCTTCATCACATTAAATCGACTCGCACCGAGTGCCATACGAATTCCAATTTCGTGTGTGCGCTGTGAAACCGCGTAGGCCAACACTCCAAACAAACCAATCGCTGCCAGCTGTTGGGCCAATAAACCAAACAGCGTAAGTAACTTGGCAAACAGGCGCTCCATTTTTAGCGTTTCATCGGCTTGTTCTGTCTGTGTCTTAACGTTATTAAGCGGCAGGTTTGGCTCGATCTCTTTTACAGCCTGACGAACCGCACCAATCACCGCATTAGGATCGCCCAATGTTCTCAATTCGTAGACAGCATTACTCATCGACGGTTCCTGCCTGTACGAACCGTAAACCGTCGGCTGCACTTCGTCTCGTTGCCGCGTGTACTTCGCGTCTTTTGCGATTCCAATGATTTCGATTTCGTCGGGCTTGGAAGTATTAAAAGTGAATCTTTTGCCGACGGCGTTTTCTCCAGGGAAATACTTGTTGGCAAAAGTCTGGTTTACCACCACAACTTTCTGAGTCTTCACATCATCTTGCGCACGGAACGTACGTCCATACAGCAAAGGAATACCCATCACTTCCAGGAAGTTTTCCCTGACAGTGTGCCGGTAACCATCACCATCTGCCTTGATGCGGCCTTCGGAATCGGGTGGAGTATTCAAAGTATTACGTAAGAATACGCTGCTCGAGCTTGAGCTTTGGGAGAGTAAGGCTACACGCGAGAAGGTAACCCCCTGCACTCCAGGCACGGCTTCCAGACGTTCACTAACTCTTGAGAAGAGTTGAGTAAGCTTTTCGTCTTTATAACCAATCAGACCGGGTTGAATTCCAAACAATAGGAGGTTTTGCGTATTGAAGCCAGGTTCAACTGTTTGCAGGTTGCGAAGCGTGCGAACAAAAAGACCAGCACCAATCAACAGCAGTAGCGACAACGCGACTTGTACAACAACTAATCCACGGCTCAGCCATGAACGATGAACCGCGCGCGAACCGCGTCCTCCATCTTTAAGTGTCGGGGTAAGGTCCACTCGAGTTGATCTAAATGCCGGGGCAATGCCAAACACGATCCCAGTCAAAAACGAGAGGCCGATGGTGAAACTAAGCACGCGCCAGTCTAGCCGTGGTTCCAGACTACGCATGCTGCGACCACCCCAATCAGTCACAGCGAGCAAACCGTTTTTGATCCAAATGGCAAATAGAATCCCCAGGATGCCTCCGAGCACCGAAAGCAACACACTCTCCGTCAACAATTGCCTGATCAAACGTTCCCGGCTGGCTCCGAGCGCTAATCGCAAACCAATTTCCTTTTGGCGAGCAGAGGCGCGCGACATCAAAAGGTTTGCGACGTTGGCGCACGCAATTAGCAGAACTAATGCGACCACACCTAACAGCATGTAAAGCGAGGGAGCGTAATATTTCCGCGTATTCATTTCGCCCTGACCACCCGGGTCGATGAACAAGTGCGGATACTGTTTGGGATCGAGATTGCTGATCTGATTACCGCCTGAAGCCTGGATTTGAGCCTGTCGAGCTGTTCGGTGTTCGATCACAGACTGCAGGAATGAATTCTCAAGTTGTCCTTGCGCTTGTGCGGTGGTCGCACCGGGCTTCAAGCGGCCCATGATTCGCAACCACCAAACACCTGCACCACTCATATTTGAACGCTGCTTGTCTATATAGAGTTGAGGCTCCCAGGCAATCGCAACCGTTACATCCTGGGTTGAACCAACTCCCATTGTTCCGTCAAAGCCGGGTGGCGTAACACCAACAACCGTAAATGGAACGTTGTTAAGGTTGATTTGCTTACCGACAACTGATTTGTCGCTCCCGAAACGCTGCTGCCAGTAGCGATGACTCAACACAGCGACTGCCGGAGCACTTGCATTGTCGTCTTCGTCAGTCAGCACCCGCCCAATGAATGCGGGAACACCCAGCCCGCTAAAGTAATTGCCCGATACTGCTTGTCCAGAAGCCACGTCGGCTTGACCGTCTGCATTCACGCTGAGACCCACACTGCCAAACGCAAAGACATCAGATAGTGGACTTTCCTGCTGCCTCATACGTTGAAAGCTTTGATACGGAAAAGAAGTCATCGTCCGCAAACCAGTCGCCTGATCCGTATTTGAATTACCCGTGTAACTCCCCACGCCGAAATCACGCGGTGCAACGGAACGAAACAACACCAATCGCGAAGGGTCCTTCACAGGCAACATCTTCAGCAACATCGCATCGACGATACTGAATAGTGCTGTATTCGCTCCTATACCAAGTGCCAGAGAAAGGAGCGCGATTGCGGTGATGCCCTTTTGTTTGAGCAACATCCGAATGCCGTAGCGGAGATCTTGTGGTAGGGACTTGAACATGTCTTTGGCCTTTGGTCTTTGGTCTTTGGTCTTTGTGCTTGGTCTTAGAACTTTGATAAATCTAAGACCGAGGTCCAAAGACCGAAGGCCAAAGACCAAAGTCCGTCCTTCTTCCTATTCGTACCTAAGCGCCACTAACGGATCGACCTTGGTAGCGCGTCGTGCCGGGATAAAACATGCAATTCCTGCAACTATCATCAAGACAAACGGGATCAAGGAAAATGTGATCCAATCGGTCGCCTGGATGCCGTAAAGGAAACTTGCCAGCAACCTGCTTACGGCAAAAGAAACAGCCAGCCCAAGCACCAGGCCGATCAAAATCAAACCGAATCCCTGCCTGAAGACCAATCTGAAAACATCGCTCGCTTTCGCACCCAGCGCCATACGCCGAAAACATCTCCATTAGTGCCATTGAAAACGTAGACGAGGTTGTCTGGTTGAGAAACTGGTACTGTCCTTAGAAGGGTGGCGCTGATCACGCTAAAGATTGTGCTGTTCGCTCCAACTCCGAGCGCTAAAGTGATCAAAGCCACAAGGGTGAACCCTCGATGCTTGATCAAGCTCCGTAATCCGAACCGAAGATCTTGAAGCAAATTAGTCATGATCTTTCCCTTTGCTCTTTGTATTGCAATAGGTCCTATTGGTCCTATAGGTCCTATTTCCTACTCGTACCTAAGAGCTACGAGGGGATCGACTTTCGTTGCACGCCTTGCGGGAATAAAGCACGCAAGGAATGCCACAGCCATCAACACTCCAGCGACGCCAATGAATGTCAACGGATCGGAGGCCGTAACACCAAAAAGCATTCCGCGAATAAAGCGTGTGCCAACCAGGGCGCCCGCCAGACCCAACACGATCCCAATTACTGTAAGAGCCATTCCTTGTTGCAAGACGAGTTTCAGCACTTCTCCACGTTGAGCACCAAGCGCTATGCGTACCCCAATCTCGTGCGTCCTTTGCTCAACTGCGAATGAAATCACGCCGTACAAACCAACACAGGCAAGAACCAATGCCAGGCTCGCAAAAATAGTGAGTAGTAGTGTCTGAAAGCGTTCTCGCGAAACTGTGGCGGAGAAGACCTCATCCATTGTCTTGATGTCGGATATTGGCTGGTCTTTGTCGACAGTCCATATCGACTGGCGCACTGCCGCAATTAATGAGGTGGGATTGCCTTTGGCACGGACGACTAAATCTCGTGGTGCCACAAAACCTCTTCGATCCTGGTTGTAAGAGACATAAAACTCCAGATTCTGACCGCCGTAGAGCCCTGTTTGCCGGACATCTCCGACAACGCCAACCACAGTCGCCCAGGGATTCTGTGAATCAGCGGGTCCGATCTTTAGTCGCTTTCCTGTCGGATCTTGATTGGGCCAAAACCGATCTGCGAGTTGACGATTAACGATCATTACCGGAAGAGAATCTTGACTGTCGTGCTGGTCAAAGAAGCGACCACGCAAGAGCGGAATTTTCATCGTACTGAAGTAATCGGGGCTAACAACACGGTAGACTGCCAGAGGCAATTCGGAATCGCTTTTCACCGACTGACCTTCAATCGTGAAAACGAAATTCATCCCGGTAAATGAGAGTGGGAGAAACGAAATCACTCCCGCGTTTTCTACGCCAGGCAATTCCTTCACTTTACGAATTACTTCATCGTAGAAAGCGCGTCTCGCCTCAGGTTTTGCATATCGCGGAAAAGGCAGTACGGTTCTCATCGTCAACAGACTGTCCGTTGAGAAGCCGGGGTCTACACGCTGAAGATGTTGGAAGCTGCGGATCAACAGTCCTGCGCCCACTAAGAGCACGACAGCAATCGCCACTTCAGTTACCACCAATAAACGTCGCGCGAATCTGCCTCGCATTCCTCCAGCCACATCTCTGCCGATTTCACCTAATGTGTTACCTGCCTTCGTGCGAGATGCCTGGATCGCTGGAATCGTCCCGAAAACGATGCCGGTTAGCATCGTCACGAGGAATGCAAACGAGAGGACACGAAGATCCAGAGAAACACCCTGGAGTTGTGACAAACTTTGAGGAACCAGTTTGGAGAGGAATTCAACTGCCCAGATTGCTGCAATAACGCCTAATACGCCTCCGCCCAGAGCTAACAACAGACTCTCGATTAACAACTGTCGAATTATAGTTATTCGCCGAGCACCGAGCGCTATCCGAATAGCCAACTCTTTGCGGCGAGAAGTTGCCTGGGTGAGCAGTAGGTTAGCGATGTTCGCGCAGGCAATACACAATACCAGTCCGACCGCTGCGAATAGCACCGTGATCGGGAGACGTAAGTTGCCGACATAGTCTTCATGCAATGTGTTTGCTATGAACCTAAGGCCTTCATTTGTTCGCGGATATTCGGCCGACAGTTGTTTAGCGATCGAGTTTAGCTCGGCGTTAGCTCGTTCCCTTGATATGCCCGGTTTAAGCCGTGCAACAGCTCGAAGATAATGATCACCACGACCGCTTGCTTCCTCTGGAGACATTGCGTATGGAACCCAAAGTTCGCTTTCACGCGTCGGGAAGAAGAACCTCTTGGGCATGACACCAACTACGGTGAAGGGTTTCCCATCAAGTGTGATCTTGCGTCCAACTATATTGGTATCGGAACCAAAGCGCCGCTGCCAAAGAGCGTGACTAAGTACCACTACCTGCTCTTTACCTTCTTGATCTTCGTCCCTCGAAAACGTTCTGCCAATCGAGGGTTTCACGCCCAACAATTCGAGCACATTGGCGGAGAGTGTGGTTCCTTCAAGCCGTTCTGGTTCAGCATCTCCGGTGAGATTAAAGCTTTGATTACCGAAGGCGCCGATACCTTCAAAGACCTGGTTTTGTCGGCGTATATCGACGAAATTTGCTGGCGCTAACTCGCTTTGGGCCACAGTAAACTGCGAGCTTTGCTCCCAAACTGAGACAAGCTTTTCCGGTTCGTGAAGTGGCAACGAACGAAGCAACAGCGAATCGAAAGCACTAAAGACTGCAGTATTGATCGCAATGCCCAATGCCAGGGTTACTAAGGCAATAGCGGTCGGTCCTGGACGCTTAGCAAAGCTTCTGATTCCGAAGCGAATGTCTCTGAGTAGTGTTTCCATAGTGTTATTTCAGATTTCAAATTGCAGATTTCAGATTGCGGATAAATGTTGCGATTTCAGAAACAATCTGAAATCTGCAATCTGAAATGTTTTCATTCATACCGAAGCGCTACCAACGGATCGATTTTTGTTGCGCGCCGAGCCGGCAAGCAACACGCTAAAAACGCAACCAGTGCTAACAAGACCGGCGCAACAATAAATGTGATCGGATCAAATGCCTTCACTCCAAATAGCAATGGTGTCTTGTCCGGACCAACTTCTGATAGAGAAGCTCCAACCACACGGGTTAGTACAAACGCTCCCAACAGGCCAAGCGAAACACCAGCGAAAACAAGCAAGCCGCATCGACGCAAAACCAACCACATTACGTCCCGTCGTAAAGCGCCCAATGCCATACGCACGCCCATCTCGCGTGTGCGTTGAACCACTCCCCAGGAAATGACGCCATAAATACCGACGATCGCAAGTAACATTGCAACGATCGCGAACGCGCTGAGTAAGACCATGGCAGCTCGCTGCGAGACCACAGCCCGTTGCATCCGATCTTCCATCGTGCGAACTTCATACAATGGAAACTGACTATCGACGGCATGTACGGCGGCTTGAATTGGTGCGGTTAGACTTTGAGGTTCAACTTGCGTTCGCACCGCTAAATACATACTCGAACTGGAATTTTGTGAGAGGGGCAAGTAAACATGAAGCGGAGTCTGCTCAATGACACCTTGCAATTTGACGTCCCCAACAACCCCGACGACTTCACGCCACGGCGACTGCTCCGTCGTCCATTCTGGCCAACCCTGCTTCACTCGTTTGCCAATTGGATTCTCATTGGGCCAGAACCGTCGCGCCATCGTTTCATTGATGAGAATCACTGGTGGTGACTTCGCTGTGTCTGCTTCAGTAAAAACCCGGCCCTTCAACAATGGAATTCGCATTGTTTTGATGTATTCGGGGCTGATGGGATTGAAGGCGGCGCTCGGAATGTGCGTGCGCTCGGGTACAGGCTGATCTCCAACAATAAAGACCGACCCCCAATGAGATCCTTCGATCGGCAAAGAGAGCGTCAACGCCGCGGATTCGACACCAGGAATAGCCTTGACGTTACTTAGTACGTCGCGCCGGAAGGAATCTAGTTTGGTAGCGTTATAGTTCGGATCCTGAACATCGAGCCGCATGGTGAGCAGGTGATCCGATTGGAACCCAGGATCAACGTGGGCAATCTTGTACATCGTGCGGGTCATCAGAACGGCACCAGTTACTACCATTAGTGCAAGAGCAATCTCGGCAACCAACAAGCCGTCAAAAAGACGCCGACGCAAAGGCCCGGCGGTTGACGATCGTTGACTGAACACCATGGCGGGTTTATTGCCTGTCGCAGACCAGGCAGGCAGAAGTCCAAACATCAAACCCGTCAACAAAGTGATTCCTGCTGTGAACAACAACACGCGTCCACTCAATTGCACAGCCTCGATGCGCGCAAGATTCGGTGGGGCCAGCTTAATCAATGCGGACAATAGCCAGCGCGCACAAAGGATTCCGGCCAGGCCGCCCAGCAGTGATAGCAGCAGGCTTTCATTCAACATCTGGCGAATCAGGCGACGGCGACCAGCTCCCAGCGCCATTCTGATTCCCATCTCCTGTTCCCGAACCAGACCACGTGCAATCGACAGATTGGCGACGTTGACACAGGCGATGAGCAAGACAAATCCAACAGCACCCATCAGGACCAGTAACGTCGAGCGCACTTCGTGAACGATCATCAATTGCAGTGAACGCGCGTATGCACTGGTCCCGTTATTTTTATCCGGATACTCTTTCGCCAGCTGAGCCGCAAGCTGACGCATCTCAACGTCGCCCTGACTTGGGGAGATTCCCGGTTTCAGTTTGCCAATTGCATCGAGCCCCATATGGTTTCCGCGATCGAACCATGCTGAGTTGGGTGCCAACCAACCGCCCAGTGGCGCCCAAATATCAGCCTTTCTAACGAATTCAAAACGAGGCGGCATTACTCCGATGACCCAATAGTCGTAGCCTCCGAGATTTAGGGTCCGGCCCAAAATATTTGGATCCGAACCGAACGTACTCCGCCACAACGAATCACTGATGAGTACGGCACACCCCACCGGTGTGAACTTCTCTTCCTCCTCCGTGAAAGTTCGACCCAACTGTGGTTGAACTCCGAGAATGCGGAAATAGTTCCCCGTGACTTCTAGTCCCACCAAACGTTGTGGGGTACCCATACCGGAGAGGTTGAATGTATCGAATCGATAGCCCCCAATTTCCTCGAACGATTTTGCACGCGCCTGCCAGTCTCGAAAGTTAAGTAGCGAAACGCTCATTTCCTCACCCTGATTGGTGATCTCATTGATCACTACGAGTCGATCGGAGTCCGGAAATGGCAGCGGATTGAGAATGACCGCGTTGACGAAGCTGAAGATTGCAGTGTTGGCACCGATACCCAGTGCGAGAGTCAGCACCACGACAAGCGCAAATCCAGGATTCTTGCGAAGCATGCGTAAGGAGTATTTGAAGTCTTGAAGAGTTTGGGACAGCATCCTCAGATCCTTTCCATCAAGAGTAATAGGACCTATATGACCGATAAGACGTATAGGACCTATTATCATTGGTCCTATTGGTCCAATTGGTCCTATTTCCTATCGATCCTATTCCTATCCTTCACTCATACCTCAGCGCTACCAACGGATCGATCTTTGTTGCGCGCCGAGCCGGCAAGCAACACGCAAGAAACGCAACTAGTGCCAACAAGATCGGCGCAACAATAAATGTGATCGGATCAAATGCCTTCACTCCGAATAGCAATGGTGTTTTGCCGGGACCAACTTCTGACAGCGAAGCTCCGACCACACGGGTGAGTGCAAACGCCCCCAACAGGCCAAGCGAAACACCAGCCAAAACAAGCAAACTGCAGCGACGCAAAACCAACCACATTACGTCTCGTCGCAAAGCACCCAATGCCATCCGCACGCCCATCTCCCGCGTGCGTTGAACGACACCCCACGAAATCACCCCGTAGATCCCAACAACTGCGAGTAACATTGCAACGATCGCGAACGCGCTGAGTAAGACCATGGCAGCTCGCTGCGAGACCACAGACCGCTGCATCCGATCTTCCATCGTGCGAACTTCATACAAGGGAATCTGGCTATCGACAGCATGGATTGCGCCTTGAATTGGTGCTGTTAGGCTTTGAGGTTCAACTTGCGTTCGCACCGCTAAATACATACTCCTGATGGAATTTTGTGAGACTGGCAAGTAAACATGAAGCCGGGTCGGTTCAATGACACCTTGCAATTTGACGTCCCCAACAACCCCGACTACTTCACGCCACGGTGTCGTCTGTTCCGGCCAACCGTCCTTTATTCTTTTGCCAATCGGATTCTCGTTAGGCCAGAATCGCCGCGCCATCGTTTCATTGATGAGAATCACTGGTGGTGACTTCGCTGTGTCTGCTTCTGTAAAGACCCGGCCCTTCAACAATGGAATTCGCATTGTTTTGATGTATTCAGGGCTGATGGGATTGAAGTCGGCGTGCGGAATTACCGCGCGCGAGGGTACAGGCTGATCTCCAACAATAAATATCGTCCCCCAATGCGATCCTTCGATCGGCAAAGAGAGCGTCAACGCCGCGGATTCGACACCAGGAATAGCCTTGACGTTACTTAGTACGTCGCGATGGAAAGATTCTAGTTTGGTAGCGTTATATTTCGGATCCTGAACATCGAGCCGCATGGTGAGCAGGTGATCCGATTGGAACCCAGGATCGACGTGGGCAATCTTGTACATCGTGCG
>JBKPQV010000811.1:0-3148 GCA_046734235.1 Acidobacteriota bacterium | reverse complement strand
TATAAAGAAAATCATCAGGCGCAAGTTGGACGATCGTTTTCGAACTCAAGAAACTGAAGACGTTTACTGCGAAGTTCTCACGCAGTTACTTGAACGGCTTCGTTTATGCAAGGCGTCTGACCAAGAGGGCATTCAAGACTTCCGCAACTATGTGGCGGTCACCACCTACAACGCCTGTTATGAGTATCTTCGCAATAAATACCCGGAGCGGCGCCGTCTGAAAAACCGCTTGCGGTATTTATTAACTCACCACCATGCTTTCAGCCTGTGGCAGACGGCTCAAGGCGAATGGGTCAGCGGGTTCGATACGTGGGTTACTAATCGGATGGAGATTGCGGCCGCGGGCAAACTGCGTCAGTTGCAAGACAGGCCCGAGATGCTTTTCTCATCCGCATTTTCCCGCGATAGCTCCTGTGCGACGCTTGTCGATCTGCTAAAAGAGATCTTTAAAAATGTCGGCGCGCCTGTTGAGTTCGAAGCACTCGTCAACTCAGTCGCGAAGTTGCAGGGAATAAAGGATCATTCAGAACCGACGAGCTTTGATGATCAGGAAGTCCGAATAAAGGCCGCGTCCGAGACCTTTGTGGTCGAATTGGAACAACGTTCATATTTGCGCAATCTGTGGGCCGAGATCGTGCAACTGCCCCTAAGACAGCGACTCGCATTGTTACTTAATCTTCGAGACATTAACGAAGGTGTCGTGATGCTCTTTCCGCTCACGGGAGTCGCCACGATGCGTCAAATTGCCGAAACGCTCGCGATACCAGCCGCCGAATTCTCGCTCTTATGGAACCAATTACCATTGGACGACGCTGCGATCGCGATCCGATTGGGTGTAACGCGACAGGGGGTTATCAATCTTCGCAAGTCAGCTCGGGCACGGCTGAGTAGGCGCATGAGGCCGATTGGATTCAAAGAAAGTCACAAAATTATGTGAAGGTAATACCGTCGATTTTTGTACGTCTTGAACTGAAGAGGGAGCTTAGTGTCACCGCATCTTTCAACGGAACGTGAGGACCAATATTGCCAGAGAACACTATCGGCTCTGGAACTGCTTGAAGTCGACGACCATCTGGCCTTTTGTGAAGAGTGTCGTCGGCGAATCAGCGTGAAGGCGGACGCAGAAACAGTGGTCTCTGACTTCCACTACCGCCTGTTCTCGACTGCATCCGATCATCTTTCTTATGAAGAACTCGTCGCACTTGTTGATGATGAGATCGAGAAGACCGAACGCGATGAGTTGGAGAGCCACCTTGAAGTGTGTGAGCCGTGCTCACAAGACTTAAATGATTTGCGTTCGGTTCGGGTAGACGTACTTGCCCTTAACGAGGAAGAGACTCCGCGAGCATCAAATCCGAGCTTTATCGAAAAGATTCGCCTGCTGATGGACAGTAAGCAACCAGTTTTTAGTCCAGCGTTCGCCGTAGTATTCGCTCTGTTATTGATAGCCGCTTCAGTTGCATTGTTCTTCGTCTGGAGACCATCGACACGACCGCGGCCAACCCTCGAGGCCAACAACCAGGTTCCTCAACCGCAACCAGAATCAACCACATCTGCAAATGTTGCTGCACCATCGCCACAGCCAGCATTGACCCCTGATGATGTGATCACACTCAACGATGTCGGCGTGCGTGTGACGGTTGGCGGTCACGGCGAGGTGGAAGGACTTGGTCCACTTCCAGTCAGCTCGATCCAAGCAGTCAAACGTGCGCTGACGACTGGTGCGTTACAAGTTCGTAACCTCTCCGAATTGACTGACGCGAAGGGTCGCCTCCTGGGCTCAACCAGTGATGGCTCTACGTTCTCATTGATCTATCCAGTGGGTACAGTGACGCGGAACACTCGACCGACCTTGCGTTGGGAGCCGCTAATGGGAGCGACTTCGTACACTGTTGCGATTCTTGATGGTTCTTACAATGAGATAACTACGAGCCCTCCGCTTACGACGACATCCTGGACTCCCACACTCGCGCTTGCTCGAGGTAGAACCTATTCATGGCAGGTAACTTCTTCAAAGGATGGAAAGCAGGAGGTTTCACCCGCCGCGACTGAGTCCGAGGCGCGATTCATAGTGCTGGATAAAGCTACCGTCGATGAGCTCATCAGCGTCGAGAAGGCGAGCAAGTCTCATCTCGTTCGAGGCACCATGTACGCTCAAGCTGGTCTGCTCAACGAAGCTGAGCAGGAGATCCGCTCGCTGGTCGCAATAAATCCGGACTCTCAAAAGGTACGACAGTTATTACAGAGTATTCGAGCTTTCAAGAATCAATACAAGAAAAACCCTTAATACTCTTTGACCCTCTTGCAAAAATCACTGGTTCTCCGCTCCGAGGAGCGCAAAATGTTTATAGATTGAAAGTCCCCTGTGTGAGTTTCTCTTGATTATCACAGTTATAGAGGTGTGGGGCATCATTCTTCAGCTTCCGTCCCCTACAACAACAAATCCGGCCCAATAAAATGGATGGCGATATTCTTTTTGGTGAAGGAGTTTGAGTGCTGCTTCCTGTAGCGCTTTGGCGGGTGAGACATGGTTGTTCGGATACTTCCCACCAGTGCGGAGGTTGCGATGAAACTCTAACATCAGCGCTGTTGTGCTGGATGTTTCAACCTTCCATTGACTCACGACGGAAGTCGGGTTGCCGGCTACGAACAGTGCCCATGTGAGACCAATCAATCCTTCGCCTACGCCAACTCTGCCACGTCCGGATTCACAGGCGGACAAAACAACGAGGTCCGCGTTCAAATTCAGCTTCATTATTTCCCAAGCTTCCAGCAGACCGTCCTCACCCTTATCCGATTGCGCGAGGACTATCTGCGAATACATTGGCGAGACGTCATTAAGAATGCCGTGAGTCGCCAGATGCAGGACGTTGAAACGACCTGAGTCCGTCTTGAAGCGATCTTCACGAGCATCAGCGCCAATGTAGATGGTGCTGCTTGGACCATAGAGTTGGCCCAGCGTTTTCACCTCTTTTTCAGCTTCAGGCAGAGGCCCTAGTTTTTCGTCGCGATGCACCAACTTTACGCGCTCGGCTGTTTCATTCCTCAGTTCAGGGTTGCCGAAGGCCAACAAATTCATATCTCGATTGAATGCGTGTTTTTGTTTCCGAAGCGTTGTCATGTCGCGTAATACCGTAAGCGAAGGTGC
>JBKPQV010000810.1:0-13161 GCA_046734235.1 Acidobacteriota bacterium | reverse complement strand
TGGCGCAATCGCGCTCGACCCGAAAAATCCCGCAACCGTCTGGGTGGGCACGGGGGAAAACAACAGTCAAAGAAGTGTTTCGTATGGCAACGGAGTCTATCGTTCAGACGATGGCGGTCGAACCTGGCGCAATCTTGGTCTGAAAACCTCGGAACATATTGGACGGATTGCTATAGATCCAAAAGACTCAAACATCGTTTACATCGCTGCCCAGGGTCCACTTTGGGGGCCAGGTGGAGAACGTGGACTTTTCAAAACAACTGACGGCGGCAAAACCTGGAAGAACATTCTCAACATCAGTGAGAACACCGGTGTTACCGATGTGGCCATCGATCCACAGGATCCAAACACAATCTATGCAGCTTCCTACCAGCGTCGCCGTCATATGTGGACGTTAATCGATGGTGGACCAGAAAGTGCTCTATATAAATCTACAGATGCGGGTGTTACCTGGAACAAGTTGCGTGCGGGTTTGCCCACCTCCGAAATGGGTCGAATTGGTATAGCCATATCTCCAGTTGATTCCAATGTGATCTACGCCACGGTTGAGGCCGCAGATCGCAAAGGTGGAATCTTTCGTTCCTCCGATCGGGGCGGCAGTTGGGAACGACGTAACGAATTCGACTCGGGCGCTATGTACTACGCCCGCATTGTTGCTGATCCGAAAGATGTGGATCGCATTTATGTGATGAACGTTTTTCTAATGGTCTCTGATGATGGTGGGAGAACTTTACGACGGTTGGGAGAACGGTCAAAGCACGTCGATAATCACGACATCTGGATCGATCCTCGCGATAACGATCATTACCTTGTTGGGTGTGATGGCGGCATTTACGAAAGCTTTGACCGCGGCGCAAATTGGGACTTCAAAGAAAACCTTCCTGTTCCGCAGTTCTACGACATCACAACTGACAATGCGAAACCTTTTTATAACGTTTATGGCGGTACGCAGGATAACTACAGTTTTGGTGGTCCATCGCGGACGCGCAGTGCGTCAGGCATTGTAAATTCCGATTGGTTTGTTACACAGGGAGGTGATGGATTCCGTTCGCAAGTCGACCCGGAAGATCCAAACATCGTCTACGCATCGTTACAACACGGCGTAATCGTTCGTTTTGATAAACGAACCGGTGAACGCATTGGTGTTCAACCGCAACCCGGTCGCAATGAGGATGCGTTGCGTTGGAACTGGGACACTCCTTTTATTATTAGTCCGCACTCACATACTCGTCTTTACATGGCCGCAGACAAATTGTTCCGTAGCGATGATCGCGGCGACAGCTGGCAGGCAATTAGTGGTCAGCTATCCCGAGCGCTTGATCGCGATAAGTTGCCGGTAATGGGCAGGATTTGGGGAGTCGATGCAGTTGCAAAGAACGCATCCACCGCTTTTTTTGGTAATGCTTCGGCACTCGCAGAGTCACAAAAGAAAGATGGCTTGCTTTACGTAGGGACTGACGACGGTTTGATTCAGATTACCGAGGACGCGGGAAAGAATTGGCGCAAAGTCGATAAAATTACCGGTGTACCTGATATGGCGTACGTCAGCCGCATCATCACGTCGAATCATGATGCTAATACCGCTTACGTTGGTTTCGACAACCACCAGAATGCTGATTTCAAACCTTATCTGCTCAAGACTACTGATGCGGGACGCACGTGGACTTCAATTAGTAATAACCTCCCGGCGAATGGACCCGTCTGGGCCATTGCAGAAGATCATGTGAACTCGAATCTACTCTTTGTCGGCACAGAGTTTGGTCTTTTCTTTTCAGTGGATGGTGGTGCCAAGTGGATTCAATTGAAAGGTGGACTACCAACCATTGCCATTCGCGATTTGAATATTCAAAAGCGTGAAAACGATCTCGTGGTGGGAACATTCGGTCGCGGCATATATATTCTTGATAACTACACGCCGCTGCGTACCATCAAACCGGAAATACTTAAACAGGAGTCATTACTTTTTCCGGTTAAGGACGCACTGATGTACATACAATCGCAACCACTCGGTGGACGTGGTAAGAGTTTCCAGGGCGAAACTTTTTATACCGCCGAGAACCCGTCGTTTGGGGCAACCGTAACCTGGTATCTGAAGGATGCGATAAAGACGCGAAAGGAAAAAAGGCAGGAGATTGAAAAGGAAGCTGAACGTCAGAAAGCAGCGCCTGCATGGCCAACGCAAATTGATCTTCGTGCGGAAGACGAGGAAGAGGCGCCAGCAATCATTGTCACAATTTCCGATGCCAACGATCGAGTTGTGCGTCGGTTGACTGGACCAGTGGGCGCCGGAATTCAGCGTGTCACATGGGATCTCCGCTACCCGGCGGCAAACCTTGCTGCGCCTCCGCCACCTGATGCTGATCCTGATTTCGAACCACCTTCAGGACCACTCGTCATGCCGGGAACCTACAAGGCATCGATTGCCAAACGAGTAGATGGAGTCTTAACCAACCTCGGTCAACCACAGGAGTTCCAGGTGTTCGTTGATGGCCAGGAAAATATGTCCTCATCCGACCGGTCTGCATTGGTGGAGTTTCAACAAAAGGCAGTGCGACTACAACGAGCTGTGAGTGGAGCCACGCAGGCAGCGAATGCCCTTAAACCTCGGCTTACAGCAATCAAACGAGCAATCACGGAGACACCATCACTGAGTCCTCGGTTAAACGATGAAGCCGCGGCTTTAGACAAGCGCACCAACGAAATCATCAGAGCGCTGAGTGGAGACAGTTCTGCACGCCAGCGCAACATTAATACGGCGCCGTCGATTAATGATCGTGTTGGTTATGTTGTTGGCGCTCAGCGTATGTCGACTGCGCGGCCAACGCAGACCCAGCTTAATCAATACAACGCGGCAGCTCAGGATTTCGAGGGCGTACTAAATCAACTCAGACAATTGATTGAAGTGGATCTGTCGCGCCTGGAAAAACAACTCGAATCTGCGGGGGCACCATGGACGCCTGGAAGAATTCCGGAGTGGAAAGACACCCCTTAGGATTGCTGATTTTTGATTGCGGGTTGTTGATTTCAGATTTCAGATTTGAGATTTCAGATTTCAGATTGAAGATTGATTGCTGATCAATAGGTCCTATTGGTCCTATAGGTCTTAGTGGTCCTATTTTCTTATTGGAGTTCGCGAATGAAGCGCATTGGTTTGATCTATCTTTTATTGCTTTTCCTTCTTTCAACCGGCAACGCACAACCTCGTCAAGCCGATGCCGGGAAGGTAGCGAGCATTACTGAAAAAGTTGCTGGCATGGAAAAGTTTCCCGGTTACTTTCCATTTTATTGGGACGCCAAGACCGGGAAGTTATTCCTTGAGATCGATAAATGGAACACGGAATTCTTATACGTCGAATCTTTGCCTGCGGGTATCGGGTCAAACGATATCGGTCTCGATCGGGGTCAGTTGGGAAACAGTTTCATAGTTCGCTTCGATCGCGTTGGCCCAAAAGTGCTGTTGGTTGCGCCGAATTATGATTTCAGAGCGCTTACTAATGATGCGGATGAAAAACTTGCGGTGAAAGATGCGTTCGCAGAGTCCACGCTTTGGGGTTTCGACGTCGCTGCCGAAGAAGGCGGTCACGCTCTGGTTGATGCAACTTCGTTCTATCTCCGCGATGTCCACCAGGTGACGAATACGTTGCAACGGGGACAACAAGGTAATTATCGCCTGGATCCATCTCGTTGCGCTTTTTACCTGCCTAACACAAAGAACTTTCCGCAAAACACCGAAGTTGAAACAACTCTGACTTTCACGGGCGAGCCTGCAGGACAATTTATCCGGCAAGTGGTGCCTGCTCCGGAAGCAGTTACCGTGCGAGAGCGCCACTCTTTCGTCCAGCTGCCTCCTGCGGGTTTCAAAACAAGAGTTTTTGATCCGAGAGCGAGTTTCTATGGGATCACCTACATGGACTTTGCGACGCCGATCGAACAACCAATCGTCAAAAGATACATTTCGCACCATCGTCTCGAAAAAAAGGATCCCAACGCCGCTGTCAGTGAAGCAGTTAAGCCAATCATTTATTACGTTGATCGAGGTGCGCCCGAGCCAGTGCGCTCAGCGTTAGTGGAAGGGGCGAGTTGGTGGAACCAGGCTTTTGAAGCCCTCGGCTATAAAGATGCGTTTCGAGTTGAAGTGATGCCTCCAAATGTGGATCCCATGGATGTTCGTTACAACGTTATCCAATGGGTTCATCGATCCACTCGTGGCTGGTCCTACGGAAACTCGTTAACCGATCCACGAACTGGCGAGATCATTCAAGGCCGAGTTAGCTTGGGTTCACTGCGAGATCGCCAAGACTTTCTCATCGCTGAGGGTCTACTCGCCCCTTATGAAAAAGGACGCCCACTCTCTCCAAAGTTATTGGAGATGGTCCTGGCTCGTCTGCGACAACTTTCCGCACATGAAGTCGGTCATACGTTGGGATTGCAACACAACTACGCGGCAAGTCCTGTGAATCGTGCTTCGGTGATGGACTATCCAGCGCCTTACGCGAAGTTAGGAGCGGACGGAGTTCCGGATCTTTCAGATGCTTATGCAAAAGGGATCGGCGAATGGGACAAAGTCTCAATTGCCTACGGATACCAGGATTTTCCAACTGGTACAGATGAGAAGACTGCGCTCGATAAGATTCTTAGTGATGCGTTCGCGCGTGGGTTGATGTATCTGACTGATCAGGATGCCAGGCCACCGAGCGCGTCGAGTTCGGTTGCTCATCTTTGGGACAATGGCAAAAACGTCGTCGATGAATTAAGTAATGTAATGAAAGTGCGCGCTGCTGCTTTGCGACGGTTTGGAGAAAACAACATTCGCGAAGGCGCGCCGATGGCTACGATCGAAGATGTTCTCGTGCCGATTTACATGTATCACCGGTACCAAGTTGAGGCTGCTGCGAAAGTTGTTGGTGGACAAGATTACACGTTCAGTTTGAAAGGCAAAGGCGATAGGAATCCGCAAATCATTGCCGCGGAAGAACAGCGACGTGCTCTCAATGCGGTCCTTGAGGCTATTAAGCCTGAGGCGCTGATGTTGCCGGAATCGTTGTTGAAATTGATTCCACCACGTCCGGCAGGCTACGGCCGGACACGAGAAGATTTTAGGATTCGAACTCAACCAACATTCGACGCGCTTGCTCCAGCCGAAGCGGTTGCTGATCACGTCAGTGGCTTTCTCTTGAACTCCGAACGCGCAGCCCGGCTGGTCCAATTTCATGCCAGAGATCCACGCAACCCGGGATTGATAGAAGTCGTCGACAAGATCATTGGTTCAACCTGGAAAACGCCCGTTGCAATTGGTTATGCAGGCGAGGTTCAACACACGGTTGACATGGTGATACTCGGCGACTTGATGGCGCTGGCGTCCGCTGAACGTGCGCCAAATCAGGTGCGAGCAATTGCAGAACTAAAACTTGAACAGCTCAAAACCTGGTTGGGGACGCAGCGAACACTGACCGCCGATGAAAACCACCGGGCCTTTCTCTACTACGCGATTGAGCAGATAAAGCGCTTTCAGGAAGATCCCAAGAAGATGAATATCACGCGTCCTCAGGATCCCCCGGACGGTCAGCCTATTGGGATGGACATCTGGGGTTGCTCCTGGGTCTGGTAAAAACTTATTTCTCATTGGTCATTTGACCTATGGAAAATTACCAATGACAAATAGATTTTTTTGCCCGAAACAATTTCCCCCAACCTTCTCGTAAGCAGACATTGGCTATCAATTTCCTGTAGCATTGACGTCTCATGACCGAAGCGGCGCAGTACGTCGGCGAACTAATCGACGAAAAATACCGTCTTGAGCAGATGCTTGGCTCCGGCGGAATGGGTGCCGTGTATCTGGCGACCCACTTGGGGACCGCGCGCTATGTCGCATTAAAGTTGATCGCACCGCAATTCATGCGCAATCAGGAATTCGTTGAACGTTTCAAACGTGAAGCGAGAGCTGCAGGTCGTCTGCGGCACCCGAATGTCGTCGATGTTACCGATTTTGGTTTTGCGAAAGTTACTAACGGCCAGGTTGCTTACCTGGTTATGGAATACCTTGATGGTTGTACGCTTGGCGATGTGCTGGCTGAAGAAAAACAATTACCACTCGATTGGGTTGTAGATATCCTCGAACAAGTTTGCTCGGCTGTTCATGAAGCACATCAGCAGGGAATTGTTCATCGTGATCTGAAGCCCGACAATATCTGGCTGGAGCCAAACCGTCTCGGTAGTTATCGTGTCAAGGTCCTGGACTTTGGCATCGCCAAGCTCGGTGAAGCGACTGCTCCTACAGTTAACGAAAACTCTGCGGCCACAATCATTGATGATGTTTCGCTATTCAAAAGTGCCACCCCGACTTCGATCCTCGAGTCGTTTACGAATCCGGAATCGGTCGATTTAGAAACTAAGACGCTGATGCAGCCAGTGGGCGCCGACACTCCTTCGCTGAAGGTACAAGCTCTCGACGATGGCGATGAATCAGGGACTAGACTTTTCTCGGCGAGCGCCAGCACCGTGATGAACGAGCAGGCAAATCTCACTGGTAAGTTTGCTCAACAGCGCGACGGATTTGATGAAAATGATGGGACCTTATTATTTGGCAAAGATACGCGATCTGTTGGCACTCGCTCTGCCCATTTAACAACTACTGATCAGGGATCTGCTTTAACCAGGGTCGGAGCGATCATGGGCACTCCTTTATATATGTCTCCTGAACAGTGTACCGGGGGACAAATTGACACCAGATCTGACATCTATAGCCTCGGAGTCATTGCCTACCAGATGTTGACCGGCGATCCACCCTTTTCCGGGAATACCTCAGCGGTGATGCGGGCCCATCGTGAAGAGCATCCACAGCCGCTTCGCGAACGAGCGACCAAGGTGCCCAAAAGAGTGGCCAACGTGGTCATGTCAGCATTGTCGAAGGTACCGTCAGAACGACCGCAAACTGCTTTTGCATTTGCCAACTCCTTGCGTGCTCAGGCTGAAGGGATTGGGGCTTTGTATAGGCGAGCATTCGCTCTCTACAGCGAATACTTTCCTAAGTTCCTAAAACTCTCATTTTTGGCCCACATACCTGTAATCATCGTGAGCATCATGATGAGTGCCTTATTTGTAGCGGAAAAATATGTTCCAGGAGGTAGGTGGCACATCGTTTTGATGTGCGGCATGGTGTTGGTTGCGCTTCTGCAGATCCTTTCATATTTCATTACCAGCGCAGTCATTTCCGGAGTTACATCCATCATTGTCGTACAGCTATCAGTAGCCCCCTTGCGGCCAGTACGCTTGCGTCACGCGATAAAAATACTGAAAAAACGATGGCGTCCATTTATTGGAACGATGGTGCGAGTGCTGCTTCGCATTGCGATTGGTTATGTTCTGCTCATTATTCCCGGCTTGATCATGTCTGTCCGCTATGCGCTAACCGCACCTGTTGTATTAATTGAAGGTCTGCAGAAGAAGGCAGCATTAAAGCGTTCTAGAGAATTGGGATCCAGATCCTGGCGCACAGTAATCATAGTCTCGATCCTTCAGATTTTGATCCCGATGGTAATAAGCAGCCTGGTTGGAAGAATCAGGTTTAGCGTTGGATCGGACGTTCCGAGATCAAATCTGAGCAGACAAATATGGCAGCAAGTGCTTGGCCTGACGAATATTTTTATCGTCCCGCTGATCTCGATCGTTCCGGCCTTGCTATATATGAAGATGCGGCAGTTGGGTGGCGAGGCATTAAGTACCGCGCTGGCACAAATTGAAGAAGTTGATCAAGACCGCAGCGAGTGGCAACAAAGGATGCGAACCAGGTTGACTTTGCCAACCCCTCACGGTGAACGAACGACTGGTTCCAAGCCAGACACGCCGCGACCCACAGGTGCGTCGAACTGAACTCGCGAAGACAAAACTTTAACCACCAAGGCTCAAAGACACGAAGTCACGAAAGAGCAACTTTGATGTGGTGTTTCGGCGTTTTGCGTCTTAGTGTCTTCGAGTCTTGGTGTTTAAATTTTTCCTCCGAGTTTGATTTAGTCTCTGAGGCGGTTCGGATTGCGATTTTTCCGCCAAGCCACAAGTTCACAATCCTGCATAAAATCAACGATATTTTGTATTTTCGTTTTCGAAAGTGGGATTGCCAAGTCCCGCAACCGAAACGTTTTCGCCAAGGCAATTGACCGCGTCCAAGCTTGTTTTACAGATCGATTCCGCATAAATTGCCCAATATCGACCATTTTCGAACCTCCAGCCGGGATACGTCGTATCCAACTGACGCTGGCACAGTCCTTGAGTCTATTGGTTTCTGGAGAACTGTATAGGTGCGCGAAGTAAAGTGATCCGCTCGATTCATTTTCCTTTGTGCGCAAAATCGCCGCTCTCTCAACAAGGCCTTGTACAGCTCTCCAACAATTTCTGGTTAAGTTTATGGACATAAAGCGCCCTCAAAAGTCGAAAATCAAAAAGAAGATTCGCACTGCGATTCTTGTTGTTGTGGGTCTCACCGCAATTGGCGGGATCACCTACGGTCTTACCAAACTTAAGCCTGCAGCTCCCAGTCTCGATCCTTCAACAGCAGTTATCGAGACGGTAAAGCGAGGGCCCTTTGTCCGTGACGTGCATGGCGTGGGAACGCTAGTGCCGCAGGTTACGCGTTTCGTGCCCGCGCCCGCTGACGGTCGAGTCGAAAAGATCCTTGTCCAGCCAGGCGTAGAAGTCGGGGCGGGAGCAATCATTGTTGAACTTTCAAATCCACAAATGGAGCAGCAGGCCGTCGATGCTCAGTTTCAAGTCAAGGCCGCCGAGGCTGATGAAGAGAACCTGAAGGTCAAGCTCGAAAGTGACACGATGACGCAACAGTCTAATATTGCGAGCATCAACGCTGAATATAGTCAGGCGAAGTTGCAGCTGGATGCTGACGAGGCCCTGTACAAACAGCAGCTTGTAGCTGAGCTTCAAATCAAGATATCGCGCGTTCAGGTTCAGAATCTGGCAAATCGATTAAGAGTTGAGCAGGAGCGACTGAACGTCGGTTCGAAAGCCACCAAGGCCCAACTCAATGCACAAAGCTCACGTGTTCAACAGTTACGAGCGTTAGCTAAGCTCAAGCAGGAGCAGGTTGACGCGCTGAAGGTTCGTTCCGGTACGAACGGAATAGTGCAGGAAGTCACGGTGAAGGAAGGGCAACAGGTGAGCCCTGGCGCCAACATCGCGCGCGTTGCTGATCCGGCGTCATTAAAGGCAGAACTGAGAATTACCGAGACGCAAATCAAAGATGTAAGGATCGGTCAAGAGGTCGATATCGACACACGTAATGGAATCTTAAAAGCGCGGGTCTCGCGCATGGATCCCGCGGCTCGCGAAGGCACGTTTACTATCGACGCAGTCTTTATCGATCCATTGCCCGCAATTGCGCGTCCTGATATGAGCGTCGACGGAACTGTCATTTTAGAAAATCTGACCGACGTCCTGAACGTCGGCAGACCAGCGTTTGGCCAGGGACAGACAACCATCGGAATGTTTGTATTAACCCCGGATGGCACAGAGGCTGAGCGCCGCCAGGTGACCCTTGGACGCTATTCCGTGAGCAAAGTCGAAGTGGTAAACGGATTGAAGGAGGGCGATCGCGTAATCGTCTCAGACACTTCGACACTCGACGCCTACAACAGAATTCGATTGCGATAAGTTTAGTAGTAGTGGTGTTTAGTAATTAGGTCCTGGTGCTTAGGTCTCTGGTCTTTGGTTTTTGGTCTTAGGATTTAGGTGGCTGCCACGCTCAAGGTTGCTACCAAAAAGCCCAAAGACCAAAGATCCGAGATCTAAGACCTGGGACCCAAAGAGTTTTCAAGTCCAACTTAAGGAGCAAATGATGAGTTCATCGGGCCCCCTTATTCACCTCTCCGACGTGAAGAAGGTTTTCTACACTGATGAAGTGGAGACCCATGCACTATCGGGTATTCATCTCGATATTAAACAAGGCGAATACGTTTCAATTGCCGGGCCTTCAGGCTGCGGCAAGTCAACCCTACTCTCCATTCTTGGGCTACTCGATACGCCGACGGATGGCGAGTACACCTTAAACGGCCACTCAGTCGAGAATCTGTCGCTTTCAGAACGTGCGCGCATTCGCAACCGCGAAGTCGGCTTCATCTTTCAGAGCTTTAATCTCATCGGCGATCTCACGGTTTACGAGAACGTCGAATTGCCGCTGACTTATCGCGGAATGAGTTCAAGCGAAAGAAAGAAACGTACTACTGAAGCGCTCGAACGAGTGGGAATGGCCCATCGCGCCAAGCACCTGCCAAGTCAGTTGTCCGGCGGTCAGCAGCAACGTGTGGCGGTTGCCCGCGCAGTCGGTGGTGCGCCAAGCATCCTGCTAGCGGACGAACCTACCGGAAACCTAGACTCGACAAATGGCGAAGCCGTTATGGAATTGATGCGTGAGTTGCATCGTGGCGGTGCGACCATCTGCATGGTTACACACGATCCACGTTACGCACAGCACGCCGATCGCATCGTTCACTTGTTTGACGGATTGATCGTCGAAGAAGAGGCTGGCTCTGAACGACGTGAAATTCATGAACAGCAATTGAAAGAAGCAGGTTTCGGAGCGATCTCATGATCAGTTTGCGCGCCGTCGAGAAATCCTTTCCGCATGGACCTACGCGAACTTATGTTCTGCGGAGAGTGGATCTCGACATTAAGCCGGGCGAGTTTGTTTCAATCATGGGCCCGTCCGGCGCTGGCAAGTCCACATTGCTTCATATTCTCGGCATGCACGATCAGTCGTGGAGTGGTGAGTATTACTTTGACGAGACAGCCGTACACAAGCTCGACGGAAAGAAACGTGCGGCTTTAAGAAACAGCAACATTGGTTTCGTCTTTCAAAGTTATCACTTACTTGACGATCAGACAGTGTTTGAGAATTTGGAACTGCCTTTGTCTTATCGAGACGTAAGCAAGAAAGATCGTCAGTCGATTGTTTGCGACACGCTTGATCGTTTTCAAATGGTCGGCAAGAAAGATCTTTTCCCCACCCAACTTTCAGGAGGACAGCAACAGCTCGTTGGTATCGCGCGCGCTGTTGTTGCGAATCCACGGATCATTCTGGCGGACGAACCGACAGGGAATCTACATTCAGCGCAGGGTAAGGAGATTATGGACATGTTTAAGCGGCTGAACGATGAGGGAACAACAATCGTTCAGGTCACCCATTCGGAGACCAACGCCGCTTACGGCAATCGAGTTATTCGATTGGAAGACGGTTGGATAGTCAATAACTAGTTCTTAACCTGCAGTTGCTCAGATTGCAAAAAACCCGTTGACCGCGGGACGCGTGAAACCTCCCCACTATGCGTCGACGTCACTCGTGTGTCCGGTCGACGAGAAGGCTGGGTTAACGATGGATACACTGCTGAAAGATCTCCGCTACGGCATCAGAAGTCTTCTCAGGCAGCCCGCCTTTACGTCCGTCGCTGTCTTAACACTGGCGCTCGGTATCGGGGCCAATACTTCAATCTTCAGTGTTATCAATGCACTGATTCTGACCCCGCCAACAATCGCGGATCCCGATCGCGTTGTGGCGATCTGGCAAACCCCGACTGACAGTCGCAAGGAAGGTTACGTTTCTTATCTCGATTGGCAGGATTGGAGATCAAGAAATCAGAGCTTTGAGGAACTCGCTGCATACAAACCTAATGGCATCATCATTACAGAGAACGGCGAAGCTGAACGCATTCAGGGAATGCGAATTACTGCGAACTTTCTTCCGCTCTTAAGAGTCAAGCCATTCATAGGACGGAACTTTCAGGCTGAAGAAGAGAGACGGGATAGCCAAAAGGTTTCACTTCTCAGTTATGACTATTGGCAAAGCCGTTTTGGCGGAGACCCAAACATCGTCAATCGCCAGCAGGTATTAAATGGTGAGAGTTACACAATCATTGGTGTGCTGCCACAGCATTTCGAATTTCCGCTCTCGGCTAAAGACGTTGCGGTATGGGTGACAGTCGCCGGAGAAGGCGGAAATCTCAAGGAGCGTGGGGCTCATGTCCTTCTGGCATTAGGCCGCCTCAAGCCGAATGTATCTCTTGAAGGGGCGCAAAACGATCTCGAGCGGATAACGGCAAACCTGGCCCAGGAATATCCCCGATCAAACGCAAATACAACTGCCTATGTAGTAAGTGCCCATGAACAGCTGGTTGGGCGCGATTTGCGCCAGGCGCTTTGGATTCTACTGGGCGCAGTCGGTTTTATCCTTTTGATTGCCTGCACCAATACAGCCAACCTTCTTTTAGTACGTGCCAGTGCCAGGCAGAAAGAGATCGCCATACGTGCAGCTCTCGGCGCGAGCCGGTGGCGAATTGCGCGCTCGTTGTTGATTGAAAGCATTTTGATGTCGCTGCTTGCTGGGGCAGCAGGATTGTTTCTCTCTGTTTGGGGATTAGGCGTTATTAAGTATTACGCGGCCGATCAGCTACCCAGAATTTCAGAGGTTCGCATCAACACCAGTGTAATGCTGTTTACGCTTGGGGTTTCAGTCCTCACCGGTTTGTTGTTCAGTTTAGTGCCGACGCTGAAGACGTCACATCCCGACGTAAATGAAGTGTTGAAGTCATCGTCGAAGTCGGCGACGAGCGGACGGAATCTGCGTTTGTGGCGAAACTCACTCGTAGTTTCGGAAGTTGCGTTGAGTTTGATCCTCCTGGTGGGCGCTGGGTTGATGATCAAGAGCTTCGTGCAGTTGACGAACGTGCCGCCTGGTTTTGATGCAAGGAATGTTCTCACGGGGCGAATTTCGTTAACGCGGGATGTTTATGAAAAACCGGAAGAATGCGTGCTTTACGTCAATCAAACTCTCGCGAAACTAAAGGCGTTGCCTGGTGTTGAAGCTGCGTCGTTCGTAGCGCCGATGCCCTTTAGTGGATCAAACGTCGGATCTGATTTTCGCATTGAGGGTAGACCAGAACCAGCACCAGGTCGTGAGCCGACCGCAAGTAATCGTAGCGTCACACCTGAGTACTTTTCTTCGATGAAGATCCCTTTACTCAAGGGGCGCTTCTTCAACGATCAGGACATACGCGGCAAAGTGGGCGTGGCCATCATTAATGAGACTCTGGCGAAGCGCTACTTTCAGGGTGAAGAGCCGATTGGTCGAATCGTCTCGCACATCGGTGCCAACCAGAACGATGG
>JBKPQV010000809.1:0-4487 GCA_046734235.1 Acidobacteriota bacterium | reverse complement strand
GTGCAACGTGAAGAACAGGAGGCAAAACGAAAGCAACGCGAGACTCGCAAGCCGTTCAATCTTCCTACTGGTCAAAACGTTGTCAATCTTGCCCTATCGCCTAATAAGAAATACGTGATCGCAACGATTACAGATCCGGTTAGCGGGACCAAGACAACAATAGTACCTAACTTTGTTACCGAGTCTGGTTACACTGAAGACATTCCGGGTAGAACAAAGGCGGGCGATCTCGAGAACCGGACGCGGTTCACTATTCTCGATGTTGAGACTGGTGAATCCAGGGCGATAGATCACGGACAAAAACGAGCTGAAGGCCAAAAGACTGATGCAAAACAAACGTCAGACCGTGAAGTTCAATTGTTTCAACCTCAATGGTCCGACGATGGGCAAAATGCGGTCATGCTGGCCCGGTCCAGGGACAACAAAGAGCGATGGATCTTGTTGCTTGATCCGGCAACAGGTAAGACGAAAGTCCTCTCGACCTTTCATGACGACGCCTGGTTAGGGGGACCAGGTTCGCAAACACTCGGTTGGCTACCTGACAATAAGCGTATCTATTTTGAGTCGGAGCGAGATGGATATGCCCATCTTTATTCGCAATCGATCGAAGGAGGCGAGGCTACCCAGTTAACTTCGGGACAGTTTGAAGTTTCCGCTGTCAGATTGTCGCGCGACAAGGCTTTGTTCTATTTCACGTCGAGCGAAGGTAGCCCTTTTGAGCGTCATCTTTATTCAATGTCGATCAATGGTGGCCGGCGAACGCGACTAACAGTACTCCCGGGAAATAACAACGTCGACATTAGTCCAGACGAAACTCTGCTTGCTGATATCCGCTCATACAGCAACAAACCACCTGAGCTTTATTTGTTGCCTAATCAACCAGCAGAAAAATCGTCTGAAGCAAAATCTGTAACTACCTCTCCAATTCCAGAGTTTTTCACTTACGACTGGCTCGATCCTCGAATCGTGAGTTTCAAGGCCCGTGATGGGGCAACAGTGAATGGTCGGATATATATGCCACCCAGCTGGAAACGCGGCGGTCCAGCAGTCTTCTTCGTTCATGGGGCCGGTTATCTACAGAATGTTCATCGCTGGTGGAGTTCTTATTATCGTGAGTACATGTTTCATCACCTACTAATGGAACGTGGTTTCCTGGTCCTTGATATTGACTATCGTGGCAGCGCTGGATATGGGCGCAACTGGCGGACGGGCATTTATCGCCACATGGGTGGCAAAGACCTTAGCGATCACCTCGACGCTGTGAACTATCTGGTAAAGGAGCATGGCGTTGACCCTAAAAGAATTGGTTTGTACGGCGGCAGTTATGGCGGCTTTATCACGTTGATGGCGATGTTTACCGAACCGGATACGTTTGCAGCGGGTGCAGCGTTGAGGCCAGTAACCGATTGGGCCCACTACGCAAACGAGTACACAGCAAACATCTTGAACCTGCCACAGGAGGACGCCGAGGCTTATCGCAGAAGTTCACCAATCTATTTTGCAGATGGATTGAAGGGCGCACTCCTAATCTGCCATGGCATGGTTGATACGAATGTAAACTTTCAGGATTCGGTGCGACTGGTTGAAAAGCTAATCGAACTGCGTAAGGAAAACTGGGAGGTTGCTCCATATCCTGTCGAAGATCACGGGTTCGAGCGTGAAGAAAGTTGGGCCGACGAATATAAGCGGATATTGAAACTGTTTGAGGTGAATCTAAAACCGGGTCTCGTTAATCGTCCGGTGACTAAGACAACAAAGGGCCCAGCTAAAGCGAAAGCTGCAAATTCTGGACAGTAAATTTTCTTATCGGTGTTCTACCGTGGAATCGGTGGCCAAATATTGCTTTGATATCACGCGCTTCATTTGCTTGCTGTTGATAATCATTACAGCTAAGTCAATCAGCGCCTCTGCTCAGCAGCCACAAAGAGATCCACGTTATCCGGCTCACTGGTGGACACCAGTATCCGAGGCGGGCAAACCTGACTGGGAAATTCTTCCGCAGGAAGCTGGACCAGGCGAAGTAATTCTTTCAAAAAGAAACGAACTCGGATTGCTATCCAACTTCGCCGCGACACCCTTCACTTATCGAGGCAAGCGATACGCAAGTCTTGAAGGCTTTTGGCAAATGATGCTTTATCCAGAAGGGCCAAATGATCCCAGGTCAAAAGCTGGAAACGTTGAATGGAAATACACGCGTGAACAAGTGGCGCAAATGACAGCGTTTGAGGCAAAGTCGGCTGGCACACTGGCAGAAGAGAACATGAAGACCATGGGGATTGATTGGGTAACTTTTGAAGGAAAGCGAGTAACCTATCGTTCGCCGACCAAGGGTAAACATTATCAGCTGATCCTGGCAGCAACGTGGGCCAAGGTTAACCAAAACCCGGAAGTGAAAAGCGTCTTGCTCAAAACTGGAGATTTGATTTTACGGCCTGATCATTACAGTGAACTTAACGCACCTCCGGAATGGCGCTACTACGAACTCTGGATGATGATTCGCAAACAACTTACAAACAAGAACTAGGTTTTCAATTGACTGAGGATTGGAGAAACTTCCAGCGTGGCTCAAACCGCTTCCGTAACGGCACCCGCTCAAGTTCACAACTATCGCATTTGGCAAGTAATCACAGCTTCAGCAGTCGGCACCATGATCGAGTGGTACGACTTCTATATTTTTGGAAGCTTAGCCACAACCATTTCTCCTTTGTTCTATCCAAGCGGTAACGACACCCTGGCCCTCATCGCATATCTATCAACCTTTGCCGTTGGCTTTGTGGTTCGACCGTTCGGCGCTTTGTTTTTCGGACGAATTGGCGATCTGGTTGGACGCAAATACGCATTTCTCGTGACGTTGCTGATTATGGGAGGAGCAACTGCGGCAATCGGCTTCCTGCCAACTTATGCGACGATCGGACTAGCTGCGCCGATAATTCTGCTGCTAATTCGCATTCTCCAGGGTCTGGCCCTGGGTGGTGAATACGGAGGCGCAGCAGTTTATGTCGCAGAACACGTACCTGATGAGAAGCGCGGTTTCTACACGAGCTTCATACAGATTACTGCTACGCTTGGCCTTTTCGTGTCATTGGTGATGATTCTTCTGGTCCAGACTTCGATGAGTGCGCAAACATTTTCAAGCTGGGGCTGGCGGATGCCGTTCATCCTATCGCTGTTTCTCGTTGGTGTGTCACTCTACATGCGATTGAAGATGAAAGAGTCGCCGATCTTTAAGCAAATTAAGAGCGCGGGGATGACTTCCGCGCAACCACTTAAAGAAGCTTTCACTGAACGCGAGAACTTGAAGAGAGTTCTGATTTCTTTGTTTGGGGCGACGGCAGGGCAAGGCGTAGTTTGGTATACGGGCCAGTTCTATGCACTCTTCTATCTGCAAACGATTCTGAAAGTAAATGCACGCGCAGCTAACTACATAGTAGCTATCGCTTTGCTGCTAGGGATGCCCCTGTTTGTTTTTTTTGGTGCGTTATCAGATCGACTTGGCAGAAAGCGGATTATGCTGCTTGGATGTTTGCTCGCGGCCGTTTCATATCTTCCTATTTACCATGGGTTGCAGCATGTTGCTGGTTCAGAAGTGGTGACTGCAGTATCGCAAAAGAACCCTGTCACAGGAGCAATTAGCTTAACGCCGCAAACGCTTGTGAATGGTGTTGCGCAGCCGGCAAAAGAAGTTTTGACGTATACGACATTTGCAGATCTGTTGAGCAATCCCACTGCCTGGAAGATCATATTACTGATCTTTGTTCAGGTTCTTTTTGTGACAATGGTTTACGGGCCAATAGCCGCTTATTTGGTTGAAGCCTTTCCAGCAAAGATCAGGTACACGGCACTATCGCTGCCTTACCATATCGGCAACGGAGTTTTTGGTGGTTTATTGCCATTAATTGGCCTGTCAGTAGTGGCACAAACCGGAAATATCTATGCTGGTCTGTACTATCCGATTGTCGTCGCGAGTATCACGTTTGTAGTGGGATCGCTGCTGTTGAAGGAAACGAAGCACACGTTAATCTGGGATGAGGTTAAGTGATATTGGCCTTTGAACTTGGATTTGAGCTTAGAGTTTTGAGTTTTTGGGCTTGGTCTTAGGGTCCTGGTTGCTCGGTTGGATGAAGTCGGTACCACCTCGCGGTAGCGGGTGGACCCCACTGGATCTCAAACTTAAGATCTCAGATCTCAGACATCACGAATAGTCTCTAAGGTAGCAGCAATCACGATATCCCTTATGAGATCTCAGATTTTAGATTTGAGATCTAGATTGGCCCACCCGCACCGCAAGGTGGTACCGACCTCATCCAATCAAGTCAGCAAGACCTAAGACCCAAATCCTCTCAGTGTTTATAAACAACCCCATTCTTCATTACAAACACCACGTTCTGCATCGCATGAATGTCCACCAACGGATCTCCCTGGACGGCAACGATGTCGGCCCACTTCCCTGTTTGTAATGAACCAAGATTTTTGTCCCAACCCAATAA
>JBKPQV010000808.1:0-9631 GCA_046734235.1 Acidobacteriota bacterium | reverse complement strand
CGAATTATCCAATCTGGCTTTCCATGTGCATGCTGATTGGTCCCTTCCTAATGATTGGCGGCATAGTCTTCAGGAGTCAGCAACTAATTTGGACCTGTGAGATCGTTGGTGCCGTAATGGTAATGATCGCTCTGTTCTACCTATCAAAGAGACTCCATGAACAGATGGAAGAAATTGCGGCGATCAGGCAGCGGATCAATTTGTCTAATCCAGACCATCGCGAATCATGATTTGCACCTCTATCAGAGAAGCGTCAGAACTGCTGCGTCGCAAAGAGATCTCACCAGTAGAACTCGCGTCAGCATACCTTGAGCGAATCGAGCAGCTTAATCCGGTGCTCAACGCTTTTATTACCGTTACGCGTGAAAGTGCGCTTGCTCAAGCACGAGAGGCGGAAGGTGAGATCCTTGGAGGTAACTGGCGAGGTCCACTACACGGAATCCCAATTGGCTTGAAGGATCTAATCGACACGGCTGGAACCAAAACAACCTGCGGAAGCGCTTTGTTTGCTGAGCGTGTTCCCGCTGAGGACGCCGAGGTTGTTCAACGTCTAAAACGCGCTGGGGCCGTCCTGGTTGGTAAGCAGAACATGCAGGAGTTTGCTTATGGAGGCACTTCCACATCCAGTCATTACGGCCCGGTCCACAACCCCTGGGACATCACACGAATCGCCGGTGGATCGTCAGGCGGGTCAGCTGCTTCAGTTGCATCTCTTATGTGCCTCGGGGCGATTGGCTCAGACACTGGTGGATCGATTCGTGAGCCGGCGGCATTTTGTGGAATTGTCGGACTCAAACCAACCTATGGTCGTGTAAGTACTCGTGGTGTGTTTCCCCTTTCGTTCTCACTGGATCATTTAGGACCGATCTGTCGCACCGTTGGTGACGCAGCAATCATGCTCGACGCGATTGCCGGTTACGATGAGTTGGATGCAACCTCTGTCGACTGGCCAACTGAACAATACGCGAAGGCGCTGGATGGGCCTACTAAGTTCCGTATTGGCGTCGTACGCGACCCATTCTTTGCCGGATTGGATGTAGAAATTGAGGACGCAACTAATAAGGCTATTGAGGTGATCGGAAAGATTGCTCAGGAAGTTTATGAGGTAGTTCTTCCTTCCGTGCCGACTGCGGTACAAGCTCCTGAGGTCCGTGCAATACATGCGAAATTGCTTAGCGAATCGCCGGAACTTTATCGCGACTGGATGCGAGAGCGTCTTGCCCAAGCGGCCAATGTTGACATAGTTTCGTATGTTGAGAGCCGTCAGGAACTTGACCGCGTGCGACGTTCGATAAATCGAGTATTTGACGATGTTGACTTTTTGGTGACTCCGACCTCTCCTGTTCCACCGATAACGATCGAAGAGGCCTTAAGTATGGGCACGCCACCACCGCCTGGTGAGTTGTGGTTGCGGAACACGCGACCTTTTAACGCCTACGGAATACCGGCCATTTCTATTCCGTGTGGCTTCACCAAATCAGGTCTGCCTATCGGATTGCAAATAGCTGGTCCACGATTTGGTGAGGCAAAGGTTTTGGCTTTTGCGAATGCGTTTGAGCAGGCGACAGATTGGCATCTGCGTTTTCCTGAGCTCTCTCTAGCTTAAGAAAGTGTATGTGGGCTCTCCGTGCACCTGAGCTCTCTCTCGCGTAAGAAAGCGTGGGTCTCACTTAAAAAGAACAAGTAGGGAAGAAGGGCTTGCCCCCGCAGCCTCGACCAACACTGACACTGGAGGATCTCAGATCTCAAATCCTAGATCTCACAGTTGCTGGAGTGAGTTTAAAATCAATTTGAGTTAGAAAACTGTGAGATCTCAAATTTGAGATCTGAGTCCCAAATTCTAACTATCTTTTCAGCGTTACTGTTGGTCGAGGCTGCGGGGGCAAGCCCACCTTCCCTACTTGTTCGCTCCAAGTGAGAGCTTCCAGTTCAAGGGTTCCCAGATCCAGTAAAGCTTGTGGAGTCACTGCCCGCGCATTTTCTCCAACGATGTCAACAGGTCCTTAACTCGATCCTTCTTCACAAACGGCGTGCGAAAGAACCGATCCACCGTCATGTTAAAGAGCACTGGGTCATCGAAGGGGATCATATGTGTCGCGTTGGGGAAAATCCCCAGTTGGCTGTTGGGAATGTGCTGGAAGATTTCCACGGTGTGCTCGTCACGAATTACATCGTGGTCGCCAGCCAACACAAGCGTGGGTGCAGTGATGGCTTCGAGCGCTTGCGGGTTGATGTGAGGTTCGTCAAGTAGTAACTGAGTTACAGCCATCTCCCGCCGGACATTCGGCGAATCTTTCAGAGAGGCGGGTGCGCCTTCGAGCATAGTCTTGACGAAAGCGATAATTTCCGGTCTCACTGCGTCCTCGGTGGGATTGAGATTTGCTGCCATGGCGGCAATCTTCTTTACCTTAGCTGGGTGACGCATTCCTATTAGTAAAGCCTCGATACCGCCATCACTCCACCCGAGAACATATGCTGGTCCAACTTTTAAGTGATCGATTAACGCCGCAAGGTCATCGGCCATCGATTCGTAGGTGAGCTTAGTAGGAGAGTCGGCAGATTTTCCATGACTGCGACTGTCCATTGCGATCACCTTGTATTGTTTACGGAAATGGGCTATCTGCGCCGCGAGGTCAACAATGCTGCCGCCGTTGCCGTGCACGACAATTAGTGGCTGACCGGCGCCGTACACTTCGTAGTAGAGCTTCACGCCGTCATGCGTGAAAGTGCGTCCCGCCGCGGCGTTGGCTCCGTACTTAACTGGATACTTCCCGGAAGCTCGTGCCTTGGGTTGAGCAGCGGCGAGGCAGGGGATTGACATAGTGAGTATGACGAGGGCAAGTATTCGTTTCATTCGTTGTCTCCTGCAATGGGGTGTGAGAACGATAATCTTAAACCCTTAGGGATCCACGGAATCCCCTGGCGGCATAGTATGATTCCGCACCGTTGTGATAAAGGAAAACTGTGTTGTAGCGGCGATCACAAAATACAGCGCCACCAAGTTTTCTGATAGACGCAGGTGTCATTACCCAGCTTGAAGTTTTCGTATCAAAATCGCCAAGCTTCTGGAGCTCCCGGTATTGTTCTTCTGTTAAGATCTCAATTCCCATTTCGGTCGCCATATCGATCGCGCTACTTGCGGGTTTATGCTCTTTCCTCGAGTCCAGTGCTTCTCGGTCGTAACAAACACTTCTACGCCCTTTCGGACTTTCTGCTGAGCAATCATTAAAGAGATATTCGCCGGTTTTTTTGTCGTATCCAACCACATCAGGCTCGCCACCTGTTCGCTCCATTTCGCTCAGCGACCATAGTTTTCCCGTATTCGCTTCCAGCTTTGCTTGGACTTTGGCCCATTCAACGCTTTTATGGCGGCTCATGTTTTTCTCAAACCGAGCTTTCAATGCTTTGAGTAGTTCGTCACGTTGTTTAGCTTTCAAGTCTTTCGCTCTTTGCATTTTTTGTCCTCGCGGCTCTGTCCTGCTTGATTGTCTAGATTAGTTCAAAGTTTTACCTAAAAAGAAAATTAGCCCTTGTGTCTCGGCTTTGCCGCCCGTTGTGAGGATGTGGCTATGCCCTTCCGTGACGCGCTCAATAATAATCTGGGCTACGCCCCCGCATCACTTATTAAGCGCTCATCAAAAATCGGAATAGCATTCTAACAAACAAGCAGCACAGCCGAAGCACAGTGCTAAGTGACCTGTGAAGCGAAACACTAGTTCAACTTTCTCTCTAACGCACGCCGGGCATGACTGATATACCCGTCAATGTCATCGACCTCATGGTCGATCGCCCATCTCAACTTATCAAACGCTCGGAGAAGTAGAAGCGTTTCGAGCGTCGGTAACATCATTGCAAATTCGGTTTGTGAGAGTCCGTATCCCTCAAGGAAAGACTGAATCTCTCCATCATCTGGATCGTCTTCAAGCATATTCATTTTCAACAATTGAATTAGATCATGATGTGGAACCATGCTTGCCTCAGCAGATCCCCAATCGAGCAAAGTTACTTTGCCGGATTCATCAACAATCACATTCTTCAGAGAAAGATCTCCATGATTTAGACCGAAAGTGAATGCCTGTCCTTTGAGTTCTTCAAAGATTTGCCCGAGGATTTTCGACTGAGGTTGAGTCAAAACATTTCGCCTTAGCAATTCGTCGTCTTCATTCAGGCTTTCGATGTTGTAAGTGAGGTACTCAAGCCAAGAAGCTCGAGCATTGCCTTGAATTAGGTTTGAGTACGTCAGTCCAAATCCCGCTACTCGAATTGAATGAATCAGCCTTGCGTATTTCCCAAGTTGCTTCCAGATATCGCTTCGAGGGAATGAGCTAACTCTTCCTTCCACACCTGAAATAAATGGTTGGATCATGTAAGAATGGTCGTCGAAAACTCCCATCTCAAAAACAGTCGCGACCGGGATGGTCAGAGAAGCTGCTTTATCAATGCACCAGGCTTCTTTTCGGTATTCGTCCCAAGCGATGCTCCCATTACGCACACGTACGACCAGTTTCGTGTCACTGGTTTCTACTATGAAGACCTTGTTGACGTGGCCGCGTTTCTCGACAGGAACGACACGAGGCTGGCGGTCATTCAAGAACTTTGAAGCGACGTGTAAAACTAAATCGATGTCCTTGCTCAAATCAATAATTGGATCCAAGTTCTTAAATGTTAAAAGCGTCAGACGGTTGGCCTCGCGACATTACATTGAAGCCTTTTGAGCATTTGCAAAACTTTGCGAATGTTTCTAGCCATTCAAAGGTGGGCGAATACAACTCATCGCTATCGATATCATCGGGTTTCATATCTGGAGCAAAAATGGGGAATGAAAGTGATATCTTAGAAGGCACTCTCGATGTAGTACCAATTCTCAAGCTGTTCTAAACCCGGATCAAAGGTCTCGGGTGCTGGCCCACAATTCTTAAGTAGCCAGTCGATCATATCTTCTACCACTTTACCTTGATACATCAGACCGAGAGCACCCTCGGGTTTCAGGAAGCCGCTGGGAATGTAGACGATTTGCTTGGAACCAAGCGTCGAAGCGATATGCCGACAAACCTGCCTGACTTTTCCTCTAGTGGTTTGGTTCGTTAAGAATGACGACCATTTTAATGCATGGCAGACCCTTAGTACGTGTTTGCTTACGATGCCCTCGAATTCAAGTCCCTCCATCGTAGCGGTATCGTTACTCAAAAGTCTTTCAAGACTGAAACCCCGATCTCTTTCACTCCATTTCCATTCGCGCGGTGACGTCCCAGGAACAGGATATCCTTCTATAAGTGGTAAAAGCGGCTGAACTGTGGGCCAGGTTCTGTTGAGCAATTCCGGCAAACTGTAGATCAGCCCTTGGTCCAAATTGTGATTCACTACCGCTGTAAAGCATGTGCCCATAGTTACGAGACGATCTTCCCCAAACGGTTCGACAAGTCAAACTGGTTCTCTCGTATTGGTCCAAGGATCCTGAACATCAAAACTTTTCTTGACAACTTCGAGAGCATTGGTATAGGGTTCGCGCTTCCTCGCACCCCCATGTGTAGCTTTCCGATTCATGCGAAGGAAGCGCTTGAGTCTGAATCAACCTGCAACGCTAATTCCATTGGAGGTCCCATGAAAAACCTGAAGTACCGTCTCCCAGTGTTTGGTTTTTTCCTTCTAATCCTCAACTTTACGACACCGCTCTTTGCCCAATCTACTGACGACAACAGACTCGCTAGTGTTTCGGGCAGTGGTAGAAGTGTCCGATGGGATGTAACGAGTCCTAATGCCGGTGCCACATTGACGATCTCAACGCCCGACGGTCAAGTTTTGACCAGGGAGTTTAAGGCCGGCGCGTCGCCTGATTTTAACTTTACTGAACTTCGAGGCGAAAAGTTTCCTGACGGTGTGTATACATACGAATTGCGTCTGTCCCCTGTACTTGAAGCCGGAGTGAAAGAAGCGCTGGTCGCCGCTCGCAAATCTGGCGACGAGGAAAAAGTGGTCCGTAGTTTGCGGAGCCGAGGACAGTTACCTTCCCAATCACTCGTGCAATCCGGAAGTTTCTCGCTGCTAAATGGCTCGGTTATTGTGGCTGGAGCACTCCAGGAATCAAGTCAGGCTCGCGTCGCCGCAGCTGATGTTCCAAACATGCCCAGGATTACGCCTGCGAAGTTCGCAAAACTCAGGCAACACCACATGTCACTAATCGCCCCATTCGATCAAGTGATTCCTGACGATTTGATCGTTCAAGGAAGCATTTGTGCCGGACTTGATTGTGTCAATAACGAGAATTTTGGTTTTGACACTATCAGGGTGAAAGAAAATAACACCCGTATTCAGTTTGATGACACAAGTACGTCAGCCGGTTTCGCCACTAACAACTGGCAGATAAGAGCAAACTCTTCCGGTAGCGGTGGTGCGAGCTTCCTGGCTTTTGTTGACCAGGGCGCTACTGCTAATTCAGAAACCGGCACGATTGTGTTTGAAGTTGATGCCGGTGCACCCGCTAATTCGCTGAGAGTTAGTAGCGGCGGCAACGTTGGTGTTGGAACCGCAACGCCTGTCCTCGATGTGCATGCGAATACCACCGACACTCCCGCGATCAGACTCGAACAAAACAACTCGGGTGGCTTCACCGCTCAAACTTGGGACATTGGCGCGAATGAAGCCAATTTCTTCGTACGCGATGTGACCAGTGGCTCGCGGCTTTCGTTGCGCATTCGACCAGGAGCTCCGACCAGCAGTCTCGATATTGCGGCGAACGGCAACGTAGGACTGGGCACTGCGGGTCCGAACGCGAGGCTCGACGTCAAGCAAATTGAGGACTCCTTTATTGGTGGGCTTCATCTCCGACGCAGCACAACCAATGATACGTGGGGTGTTGTCACAGGTAGCGACAACAACATGTACTTCGGCTACGCCAACGATGCTTCACTTGCCAACGCCGCAGCTGACTTTACCGTCAACCCACTTGTTCTCACGACCAACAACAGGGTCGGGATTGGTACTACAGCTCCCGATCAGAAACTGTCAGTCAATGGCGACGCCAGCAAGGTTGGTGGCGGATCCTGGCAAACTTTCTCTGACGAACGTTTGAAGAACATACGCGGCCCATTCAACAGCGGACTCAAGGCGGTGATGTTACTGCAACCTCTGCGTTATCGATATCGACCGGACAACGCTCTAGGAATTCCTTCAGAAGGCGAACACATCGGCTTTGGAGCTGAAGCAGTGCAAAAGGTCATCCCCGAAGCTGTGACGAAGTCCGCGAGCGGATACCTGATGGTAAATAACGACCCAATTCTTTGGACCATGTTAAATGCCATCAAGGAGCAACAGAAGCAGATCGCGGATCTTAAGAAAGAAGTTCGTCAACTCAGAGCTGCCGTGAGAAGACAGAAGTAATTTGATTTAGTTTCGGATAGGCTCTTGAGAAGGGGCCGGCACTTCAGTTATCAAGTGCCGGCCTTCTCTTGTGTTGCTACTTCGCAACTGGAAAGGAAACTAGTTCTTGTCAGCTGCACGCTCGGCATCCAGCAACATCTTATCAAGTGAAGCTTTTGGAAATAGCCTGCCGCCAACGATTACACCACTAATCCTTTTTGTGTTGCTGATGTTTTCTAATGGGTTTGCTTCTAGTAGCACCAGATCAGCTTTTTTCCCTTGCTCCACGGTTCCCGCCGTGTCGCCCAGGCCAAGGTAGATTGCCGAATTGCGTGTTGCTGTCTGAAGCGCCTCCATAGGGCTGAGTCCGGCTTTAACAAAGAGCTCCAACTCATCATGTAAGCTGAAGCCAGGAAACACATACCATACCAACGCATCGGTCGCGGCCAACATCTTCACGCCTGCTCGATGCATCGCCAAGATTAACTCCAGTCGCTTTTGAAACAGCATCCTGTAGCGTGAGGAACTTTCAGGTGTTCTATTCTTCAAGCGAAAATCATCTTGATTCTTCCAGGCGTCTCTTATTTCGCGTCGCACATACTTGAGGCGAGGGTCATTAGTAAACTTACTATCATCTAAAAATGCTGCCGTGCGATGCACTACGAGAGTAGGCGCCTGCCATGTTCCATTCGCAACAAATCGTGCAAACAGCGCCGCAGCCTTTTGCTCGCTGTACGTTTCGAGGGCTTTGAATTCTGTTTCGTTAAGAGCACGCACCAGAGATGCTTTCATTTGCTCTATGTCTTTCGCACCCGTTGCGGCTTCCTCGATGGTCTTCGTCAGCTCTGATTCGACGGTTGAGCAGGCGCGCAGGATCCCCTCGAGGTGTTCAATGCTTTTCTGCCCTGCATCCGAGGCCTCGAATGCGCTGATTGAAACAGGTACGTGTCCAGCAAATGTGATCCCGCGTTTCTTTGCTTCATCTGCAAGAGCAAAATAAGCCGGGCGTGGGATTAATGAGTAGACCTTAATAAAATCCGCACCTCTGTCTTTGACTGACGCAGCGGCTTGCCTGGCGCTAGCCTCGTCAGAAATCGGTATTGCATGCGTGGGCCATACTGGAATAGGTCCATCTACCATTTGACCGCCGATAAGCCGCGGACCGACTAAGCGTCCCTCGCTAATCTCCTTGCGAAGTTGCTTCAAAAACTCCAGATCCGAAGCCATGTCGCGGACACCAGTCACGCCATTGGCGATGAACATTGGGAAGTAAGTTTCAGGTAGGGTTTTCAACACAGTGTGGACGTGCATGTCCCATAAACCTGGAATCAAGAACTTGCCTCTACCATCGATTACTTGCGCATTCTTCGGTAGTGCGTCTTCTCCTGTTTTAGCAATTTTGGTGATGCGATCTTCCGTGATTATCACCGTCATGTTGGTCTTAGCAGGGGCACCGGTAGCATCAATTAGTGTTACGTCCGCTATGACCAGGAGCTTTTGCTGGAGTTTCTGTTGCGACCACGCGGCAGGCAGGGCAAACGAGATCAATAGCAGAGAGATCGTAAAACTTGTCTTCATTTTCGGTTTTGTGTTGAGTCGCCCCAATCAGTGCTATTGACCGTGAACAAGAAATCCCCTCTTCGTGGTCTTAACCTGACCACACGAACTTTCGTGTCGGTTCTAACTTGGCATTGAAAGTTGGTTTGTGTTAATTCGTGTGATTTCGTGGATCGTCTTTTCCCGGGATAAGGAACGATCCACGAAGTCACACGAACTAACATGAAGCTTTACGGTCCAACTACGAGAAGTGATTTCATTTCGGTCGATGTTCGATCTAATACGGTTGCATGAGTTCCCACAACCCAAGTTGCTGCAATCTTGCTCTAAGCTCTTTATGCTCTTTAGCAACAACTTTTAGACGTCTGCGCTTATGCGGCTTTACAGTCGCCACTTCTGCTACCGCACTCGCTAACGTAGCAACCTCCTCATCTGACGACTCAGAGAGTTTACGGAGACGAGCAACATTCTTCGCTGAGATATTAGACTGACTCAAGAAACCAACTACTTCATCAACTTCTTCAATGTGCTTCCGGACTTCAGGCGGAAGCTCCATGCAATCCCGACATACGTGGTTTCTGTGCCCTTTGCCGGAAAACCTTTCATTAGGTCGATGGCGATCACAAACCCAGCAATAATGTCCCATGGAATTATTTACCGATCACGTACCCGAGTCTACAATGAGAGCACAGATTCCCGATAAAGATCGGTGAAGGGA
>JBKPQV010000807.1:0-3790 GCA_046734235.1 Acidobacteriota bacterium | reverse complement strand
GAAACAATCTTTGCTTCCAATACGTCATCGTTGTCGATCACGGAGATGATGACCGCGACCTCAGCTGAACGACAGCGCCGCTTTATCGGGATGCACTTTTTCAATCCGGTGCCATTGATGAAATTGGTCGAGGTTGTGAAGACAATTCTGACGGACGAGGTTGTTTATGAACAAGCAGTAGAGTTTGGCAAGACTTTGGGTAAGGTCCCGGTGAGGGCCAGCGATAAGACCGGCTTCATCGTCAACAGACTTTTGGTTCCCTATATGCTCGACGCGGTTCGAGCCCTGGAAGAAGGAGTCGGGTCGATCGTTGATATTGATAATGCAATGAAGTTGGGCTGTGGTTATCCAATGGGTCCCTTTACGCTGGGAGACTTTGTCGGGCTCGACACTACTTATTACATTGCTGAAATAATGTTCAATGAATTTAGGGAGAAACGTTTTGCTCCGCCCCCGCTACTGAAGCGCATGGTATTGGCTGGTCTATATGGTCGCAAATCCGGCCGCGGCTTTTACGATTACACAAACGACCCCAAGAATCCTGTACCGATGACCTTGGTCTAGAGACTCAAATCGATTTCAATCGTTACGAATTTCGTGTTTAGTTCGTGTGACTTCGTGGATCGGTTTTTTGTCCGGACATGCCGACGATCCACGATGGACACGAACTAGCACGAAACAAGAAGATGAACACGTCCCCAATCCTTTTGGAACGCAAAACCGCTAGCGGAATTCTGCGTCTGAATCGTCCTGAAAAACTCAACGCCCTATCAGCTGAGATGTTTTCACTATTGGGCGAACATCTGACTAGTCTTAGAGATGATCCAAAACTGCGCTCAATAATCATCATTGGTGATGGAGATCGCGCGTTCTCAGCGGGGACCGATATATCTGAACTGTCGTCCGCAGATGGAAGAGCAATTTCTGAACGCGGTCAAAGGCTTTGTGAGCAGATCGAGAAGTTTCCGGTTCCAGTGATCGCAGCGATCAATGGGTTGGCTGCCGGTGGCGGTCTCGAGTTGGCCCTCGCTTGTCATCTCCGAATCGCATCAACGACGGCGACTTTTAGTTTGCCGGAAACCAAGCTTGGATTAGTGCCTGGTTATGGAGGTACGCAAAGGTTGGTGCGCGAACTCGGTGTTGGTCGTGCGTTGGAGGTGATGCTAACTGGTAAGACAATTACTAGCGCCGAAGCCCTTGAGTTTGGATTGGTTAATCGAGTCGTGCCTCCTGGGGAACTCCTGGTTAGTACGCAGTCGATAACTGAGGAAATTGGGCAACTATCGCCGTTATCAATTCGATCATGCCTAAAGGCAGTGACCGAAGGCCTCGAATTACCTCTCGAAGATGGTCTAAAGCTCGAGACTACGTTGTTCGCTGCGTTGTTTGATACCGAAGATGCACGAGAAGGCACTTCCGCATTTCTTGAAAAACGCACACCCGTTTTCAAGGGACGATAGCCTGGTTTCGTTTGTTTCGTGTGATTTCGTGGATCGTTCCATTCGCTAGGTAATAACGAACGATCCACGAAGTCACACGAAACAACACTAACCAAAATACCGCTCACTTAGAGCTCGACCCGACTTTGAAGCAAGCCCTTTCGCGCGACAACTGAGTTAGAAGGCGGCTCCACAAAGCACCAACTTGCTGCCTCACTTCTCATCTCCTATACTGCAAAAGCAATACTGACCCTGTTAGCGGAGTTGAAGTGGATTGCAGCCCACGGTTCACGAAGGTCGCCTCAACGCCGAAGGTTATAACTTCGGAATCGTTGCCAGCCGTTGGAATGAATTCATTTCGGGTCGCCTGATTGAAGGCGCGCTCGATGCATTACAGCGATTGGGTGCGCCACAGCAAAATGTGACCGTTTACAGGGTTCCCGGTGCATTCGAGATCCCTCTACTAGCACTACGTCTCGCTCGGTCGCATAAATATCACGCTATAATTTGCCTTGGGACAATCATCCGTGGTCAAACTCCCCACTTCGATTACATTGCGAATGAAGTAACCCACGGAATTTCAAGAGCTGGTTTAGAAACAGGTGTTCCGGTTGTTTTTGGGATCGTCACGGCTGATACAGTTGACCAGGCGATAGATCGAGCTGGTGTGAAGTTGGGTAATAAGGGGTTCGAGGCCGCTATGACGGCGGTCGAGTTAGCAAATCTTTACAAGGAAGCTTTTGAGGAAGGATGAATGGCCGCCGCATTTTTGCGCGCTGACCCTCCGACTTCATCCTTGATTTATTATTATGGGTTCCCGCCGTAAGGCACGAGAATGTGCCTTGCAAATGCTCTTTGCGGCTGACGTTGCCGAATCGACTGCGGACGAAGTTGTCCGTAGTTACTGGTCTGAACTCGGAGAGGCAGAAATCGACGAGACGGCCCGGGATTTTTCCACGCGTTTTGCAGCTGGTACGTTGGCAAACCTTGAGTTGCTCGATGAGCGCATTCGTTCGCGTGCGGAACACTGGCGTATCTCCAGGATGGCTGTAGTGGACCGCAACATCCTTCGCCTTGCTGTTTACGAATTCCTCTATGAACCAACCCCTCGCACTGTCGCTATAAATGAAGCTCTCGAAATAGCTCGACGTTTCTCCACTTACGAAGCAACACAGTTCATAAACGGCATCCTGGACGCAATTAAACGCGACCTTGACGAACAACAGCCCCAGACTTTTGTTCAACCTGAACTGGAAGACGGAGAGTGAAAGAATTTGGAATTTGGGATTTGGGATTTCGGATTCGGGCGTATTGCTAAACGAATAAGAAATCCGCAATCCGAAATCACAAATTCGCAATTGCGAAGTCCGAAATTCGAAATCCGCAATCCGCAATCCGAAATCTAAAATGGACCAGAACCGCCAGATTTTAGATGAACTTGAGGATCGCCTTGAGCAGATCTTCAACGACATCGAAAAACTGCGCGAAGGTGCAGGCGACGGAAAGACCAGCCGGCAATTCCTCGATTCAATCTTTCGAAACGTGCATAGCCTGAAGGCGTCAGCCTCAGCGAATGGTCTAACGGATCTCGCGAGTATCTCCCACCAGTTTGAGAATCTCCTTCATTCATTACGAGTAGGCCAGCTGTCTCTAAACGATGAAGTTCTCCGCGCATTCGAGAAAATTTCTGACGCGATGTATTCGAGCTTGTCCGAACCAACGTCTATTAGCTCACTTGAAGTCCTGTTCGAAGATCTAAAGGCCTTAACCCAACGGACCTCACGCGGCAGTCGTCTCGAGGTTGACCTCATTTTGAATGCAATTCCACCTGATATTTGGCGGAGATTGAGTGAGGAAGAGAGACACCGTTTAAAGCAGGCAATTAGCGAAGGCGCAAATCTGTTTTTGGTCAAGACGAGTTTTGGGATCACAAATTTCGATCAGCATTTTCAAACTCTAAAAGAACAATTGCTATCGCAAGGTGAGGTGATTGCTACCGCACCAACTGTAAAAAGCGACCAGCCAGATAAGATCGACTTCCGAATTCTATATTCCAGTGAGACCGAACAGGAAAAAATTGAGGCAGAACTGCGCAAGCTTGCAGACGTCACTCTGTCTCAGGTCCATCCTCAACACGAACCAGGTGAAAGCCTTGTGGAACGATCTGGAAACTTTCTCACAGCTCCGGCAAAGGCTGAATTGATTCGTGTGGATTTGCATGATCTGGATCGACTGATCTCCACTACGCAAGAACTCATACGTGACACAAAAGACTGTTTCAGTCGGGAGCAGCCGGAAGATTCGCTATTGCGATCAAAACACGAATTGGTTGAGGCTTCGCTGATGAAACT